>JAZDLZ010000619.1:0-4619 GCA_043801535.1 Pseudomonadota bacterium | reverse complement strand
GTGTGCCACGCGATACCAGCGCTCGAGTCGCCGCGGTGGCCCGTCTCCTTCGAGAGGACGCCGGTCCGACCCGGGAACGGCTGGGTGCCCTCGGTGAGCTTTCGCGCGCCGGTCGCGAGGCGCTGCTTTCAGGGCAGATGGCCAGCCTTGGCTCACTCTTCAATCGCGCCCAGGAATTGCTCGCCGAGCTCGGGCTGTCGACTCCGGAGATCGACAGGCTCTGTCTCCTCGCTCGTCGTGCCAGTGCTGCAGGCGCAAAGCTGACCGGCGCGGGCGGCGGCGGTGCGGTCATTGCCATTGGCAACGAAGCGCAGGTGGTCGAGGCATGGCGCGTTGCTGGTTTCGAGGCCATGGTTCTCAACGTAGGGTGCCAGCAATGCTCTCGAGCGTAAGAGTCGCGGAAAGTATGCATGGTGTCTGCACAGCCCAGGCCCACGCCAACATTGCATTGGTCAAATACTGGGGGAAACGCTCTCCGGATGAGCTGAACCTTCCCGCAGCCGGTAGCATTTCCCTCACCGTGGACAGGCTGATCACCACAACGACTGTTCGTTTTGCGTGCGCCAATGGCAAGAAGGGCGATGCTCTGGCCGGCGGTGGTCGAAACCAAGACCATAACCGAGATAGTTTTTTTCTCGACGGAGCTGAGCAGCACGGCGAGCGGTTGGCCAAGATCCGTCGTTTCCTCGATCTGGTGCGCGCTCGAGCAGGGCTCGACACTCCGGCCACCGTGGAGAGCACGAATTCCTTCCCCACTGCGAGCGGCCTCGCCTCGTCGGCCTCGGCTTTTGCTGCCTTGGCGCTGGCAGCGAGCAGTGCTGCCGGGCTTCGTCTGTCTTCTGCTGAGCTGTCGGTGCTCGCTCGTCGTGGCTCTGGATCGGCAGCCCGCTCGGTGCTCGGCGGGTTCGTCGAGATGCTCAAGGGCGAACGCGCCGACGGCACCGATGCCCGTGCGACTCAGCTACTATCCGAGGATGCATGGGACGTCCGGCTCGTAGTGGCAATAGTCGGGCACGGCGGTACCAAGGACACTCCGTCGACTCAGGGAATGCGCCACACCGCGATGACGTCGCCGCTCTTCGAAGGCTGGCTTGCCAGCGTGGCCACCGATCTCGATGCAGCGCGGCAAGCCATCCATCGCCGACAGCTCTCCGTCTTGGGCGAGATAGCCGAGAGAAGTGCGCTCACCATGCACGCCAGCGCCTTGGCGGCGAGACCGGGAATAGTCTACTTTCGCGGCGCGACTATCGAGGCTGTACACGCCGTGCGCCTGTTACGCCGGGGCGGAGTGGAGGCGTATTTCACCGTCGACGCTGGACCACACGTGAAAGTGCTGTGCGAGCCCGGTGCTGCGTCCAAGGTGGTCGAAACGCTCGGCGCAATCCCAGGAGTCGGTCGAGTGTTGGAGTGTCGACCTGGCGGGGGAGTCCGTCTGCTCGACGAGTCGAATACCAGTACGAATACCAGTACGAAAAATGGACCGGTGGGATCAGCATGATGCTGTTTGGTGACCCCCGGTGATTTCGGCGGCGCCATCCGTCTGCGCCTGCGCTCCCGGGAAGGTGCTGATTGCTGGCGAATACGCGATCCTCGAGGGCGCGCCTGCTGTCGTCATGGCAGTCGACCGCCGGGCTCGAGCCCGAATTGGCGTCGATCGCGGAGGACGAGCACGATCACCTTTTCTCGAAGCGGCTCGAGACGCGATTGCTGCCAGGTTTGGCCACGGCAGTGCGCCGGCTGCTCGAGTCGAAGAGATCAGCGTCGATACCAGCGAGCTCTCCCACGCTGGCAGCAAGCTCGGCCTGGGCTCGAGCGCCGCAGTCACCGCTGCTGCCGTGGCGTTGGCGATCGGCGATTCCTCCAACCATGATTGTCTCGATCGTCCTCTTGTTCACGAGATCGCTCACCATGCCCACGCTGCCGCCCAAGCTCCGAAAGGGGCCAGAGGATCAGGAGCCGACGTGGCGGCAGCAGTCTACGGAGGTGTCCTGCGCGTTCAGCGTTGCGCCGCAGCGTCTGGCTCTCCTGGCAAGCCGCTCGCCGTCGAACGGTTGCCTTGGCCTGCGGCGCTGGAACAGGCATTGGTGTGGACTGGGAAGGTGGCGAAGACCCCAGAGTTGATCGCCCGTGTCTCGACTGGCAGGCACGCCGATCCCGCCGGCTATGCCCGAGCGATTGCTGGCATCGAGTCGGCGGCAAGTCGCCTTGTGGCTGCGATGGGCGCCAACGACGTTCCCGCCGTCCTCGATGCCGTTGACCAAGGCGCCGATGCGCTGGCCGAGCTAGCGGTCTGCAGTCGAGTGCCTCTCATGCCTCCCATCTATACCAAGGCGCGGGAAATCGCGAGAGCCTGCGGAGGGGTGGCCAAGCCTGCTGGCGCCGGAGGTGGAGATCTCGTCTTGGTGCTTCTCGATGGCGCTGCTGCCCGCAGGGAGTTCGGTCGAGAGGCGGAAGATGCCGGGCTCACTTTGATAGCGGCCGGCCTGGATTCCCTGGGTGTTTGCCTTGCGGATGACTTCAACAACGGCTAATCCTACTGCCATGCTCACTGACTCTGGGTCGCGGATTCCCGGATACTACCGTCTGACAGTTGCCGAACGACGTTCGCTGCTGTGCGACCGAGCCAGCCTGGCGTCCGAGGAGCTTGCCCTCCTGGACAATGGTGGCCTTACGGTCGATCATGCCGACGGCATGATCGAGAATGTCGTCGGAACTCTGGCTCTCCCCTGCGGAATAGCGCTCAACTTCAAGATAAACGGGCGGGACTACCTGGTGCCGATGGCAATCGAGGAGCCTTCGGTGGTGGCTGCCGCATCGTATGCCGCTCGAATGGCTCGCGACGGCGGCGGCTTTTTCGCCGAGGCCGACCCACCGCTCATGATTGCGCAGGTGCAGATGAGCGATGTCCCCGATCCGGCGCTGGCACGGCTCCGCATTCTCGCCCATCGGGAGGAGATTCTTGCTCTTGCACAGCAGGCAACGCCTCGCCTGGTAGAGCGGGGAGGGGGCGCCCGCGATATCGAGGTACGCATCATCCCTTCGCCACACCGAGCCGGGGTCGACGCGCGAGCCATGCTCGTAGTCCATGTGCTGGTCGACTGCCGTGACGCAATGGGAGCAAACCTCCTGAACGCGGTGGCGGAGAAAGCGGCCGGCTACATTGCTTCGCTCGCCGGTGAGCATGTTCGGATCGGACTGCGGATTCTCTCCAATCTGGCCGATCGCCGTCTGGTCAGGGTCAGGGCGGAGATTCCGCAACAGACTCTGGCCGCCGCTGCCTCCGCCGGCAGCGCTCCTTGCGATGCCCAGACGCTTGGTCGAGCGATCGAGTCTGCGTCTCAGTTTGCCTCTCTCGATCCCTATCGCGCGGCAACTCACAACAAGGGCATCATGAACGGGGTCGACGCAGTACTCTTGGCGACGGGCAACGATTGGAGAAGCGTCGAGGCCGGAGCTCATGCGTACGCAGCTCGTCACGGCAGCTATGCTCCGCTCGCCACTTGGAGGACTGCTCACGGCCGTCTGGTCGGACAGCTCGAGATGCCACTGGCGGTGGGCATTGTCGGTGGTGCGCTGCACGCCCATGCTGGAGCTAGACTCTCGCTGCGCATCCTGGACGTCCGCTCGGCGGCAGAGCTGGCGTGTGTGGCCGGAGCAGCTGGGCTGGCCACCAATCTCGCCGCCTTGCGTGCTCTGGCAAGCGAGGGAATTCAGCGAGGCCACATGTCCCTGCACGCGCGGGCAGTTGCCCGTGGGGCAGGTGCTTCTGGCGAGATGCTCGAGCGAGTGGCGGCGGAAATGGCTGCTCTTGGTGATATTGGACCTGCGCGCGCGCGGCAGGTCTTGCGTCGTCGTGCAGGCAATGCCGAGTAGCGCTCTGGCTCTGTACTAGGTTTTTCGTCAACACAGTTTCCCATGTGCGTGCTTCATGCTAGCCTTGCCGATATGTCGGATAGGTCTGCTATTGACCGCAACCACCACGTTTTCCTCGCAATCGCACGCGGGCTGTTCATGACCCGCCTTCATCTGCTTCGCTTGACCGAAGTAGTACGCCTCGGAATCCGACCCAACGAGGAAGGGGTAATGCTACTGCCTCACGAGTTGGACGAAGAGATGAAGCGCCAGGCATTCGACTACGTGCTGACTACCTTTCCGGAGGAGTTCCATCTCGAGCTCCTCCAGCAGAAGGTCATTTGGCTCAAGCCCCAGTGAGCCTGGAGCACCGAACGGTTTGCCTCCCGTCGGCAGACTCGCGGCGGGGACGCATCCGCTGCGTCGCTCGTCGGCAGAAGGGCGGCTGCGAGCCCTCGCCGCCCCCCCATCGAGGGAACCTCGACGGGGCCCCCCCTTCACATACCGAGAGTATGCGCCCTCCTCGCTCCTTGCGGCTACGCCCCCGGCGGCTTCGTCTGCCTCGGTCCGGCAAACCGATCGGTGCTCTGGAGCACCGTCGCAACACAACCACCTATGTGCGGCGCCCCTAAAACGGCGATAGTGACCACGAGCGCAGCGTGGCTTCGCCGCGCGGAGCGAGTCGCGGCGCTGCACCAGTTTGGTGGTCGCCCGGGAGATGACGCGCCGCGGTCCCCCTCCTCGGAGAGGAGGGGCGGAGGGGTGGT
>JAZDLZ010000615.1:0-2602 GCA_043801535.1 Pseudomonadota bacterium | reverse complement strand
GCTCTCCTGGCTCCTTAAGTGACTGGCATTGGGACTAGCACGGACTAGCACGGACTAGCACGGACTAGCGCCACTTCTTCACAACTCGTTCGATGTCGCGACGCTGCTTGGAACCGAGAAGACCGGAAGTCGCGACCACCAGTCGCTGCGGCTGGAAGATAGCCTGGGCGGCCTGGCGGACGTCGTCGCTCGTCACTGCTTCGATGCGAGCAAGCTTCTCGGCAAACCCCGGCGGAGGGTAGAAAAGCTCGGTGCCGCCAAACCAGCCAGCCATTGCCTCGGCATCGTCGAGCGCCGCATACAGGTCGTAGCGGTACCGCCGCTTTGCCTTGAGAATCTCGGCATCCGATACCGGATCGCTGCCAAGCTTGGACAGGAGCTCGAGAGCCCGCTCGAGCAGCTCGGCCACCTTGGCGTGGGCAGTTGCGCCGTCGAGCTCGAAAAGGGCGCAGTCCTGGAAGGGCTCGATGCAGGCCCCCACCGAATAGGCCAGGCCAAGCTGATCGCACAAGGTGTAGTGCAGGCGCGTCGACATGCCGTCGTCGAGGATACGGCTGAGAGTCTGAAGGGCAGGATATCGCGGATCCCGTTCCGGGAACGCACGCAGCAGCACCTGCACGCTAGTCTGGGCACCGGGATTCCGGACATAGGCCAGTCTTGGACCATCGGTCATTTCGTCTGGCGCGGCGACCGTCCGCAGCTGCCCCTTCGGTAGCGCACCAAAGGATGTTGCGGCCAGCTCGAGCATCCGAGCGCGCTCGACCGGTCCAGCCACGGTCAACACCATGTTGGATGCCCCGTACAGCGTCGAAAAGTGGTCGCGGATGTCGTCGAGCTTGAAGCGTTCGACGTTGCTGAGTGGACCGGTGATCTTCTGGCCGAGAGGATGCTTTGGAAATGCAGTGGCGTGAGCCAGGTCGTCCACGTCGATGTCGTTGCCCCGCTCATCCAAGTCCTCGTTTATTTCCTCGATAATCAGCTCGCGCTCAACCTCCAGTTGGCTAAAGGTGGGAGCCGTGAAGATCTCACCAAGAAGGCTCATTCCTTGGTCGACCAGCGAGGGATGGAGGGAAATCTGAAAGAGTGAGTAGTCCCGCCCGGTCTCCGCGTAGAGAGTTCCTCCCAGCTCCTCGATCGCGAAGTTGAGCTCCCACGAGCTCGGGTGGTTGGTTGTGCCACGGAACAGCATGTGCTCGACGAAATGAGAGAGGCCGCTCTCCTCGGTGGATTCGTAGCGCGCGCCGGCCCGCGAATAGACCACGAGGGCGGCGGTGTGCAAGTGAGGAAGCTCGATTGTTACGACCCGAAGTCCGTTGGGGAGCTCGTCTTTTTGGTAGGAGAAGCTGGGGAGCATAATCCAGGCTAGCACCGATTGACGCAGTGTGCTCTCATTGCTACAGAACCTCCTTGGGATGCGAGAGGGGTAGCTAGATGTTGCTCAAGAAAATAGTGGTTGCGGAAGACGACGATGCTATCGCCCATCTCGTGGCTGCTTCGTTGGGTGATGCTGGTTTTCTCTGTCTCCGCGCCCGCGACGGAGACGAGGCGATGACTCTGGTCAGGAGGGAAGCGCCAGATCTTCTCGTGCTGGACGTGATGATGCCGCGAACCGATGGGCTGGAAGTGGCAAAGCGGCTGAAGTCCGATGTGCTGGCTTCGCGCATTCCGGTCCTGATGCTGACCTCGCTGGGGAGCGTCGACGATCGAGTGCGAGGCCTCGACGCTGGAGCAGACGACTATTTGCCAAAGCCGTTCGACCTTCGGGAGCTCCACGCCCGAGTGAGGGCATTGATCCGCACCTCCCGCCGCGAGCGCGATCGCAATCCGACGACGAACCTGCCCGGCTCCACCGCCGTCGAAGACCATGTCGACCAGTTGCTCAAGAAGAAGATACCCTGCGCGCTCCTCTATCTCGACGTGGATCACTTCGAGGCCTACGCCGACGGGTTCGGCTTTCATCGAGCCGACGACCTCGTTGCGGAGCTTGGCAAGATGATCCTCGATCGGGCCCGTGCTTACTGCGGCCCTGGCGCTTTTGTTGGCCACGTTGGCGGGGACGACTTCGTGTTGGTTGTCGATCCGCAGGCGGCCGAAGACCTTGCCCGCGATCTGATCGAGGACTTCGACAATCGGGTGCCGAGCTGGTATCAGGGCGAAACCAGCGCCGAGCAGATGGCGGCGCGACTCACCCTGTCAGTGGCAGTGGTCGACGCCCTGAAGACAGGAGCCAAGACCACCGAGGAGCTCGCCCGTTTCCTGGCACAGGCCAAACGGGCTTCCCGGCGACGCAAGCAATCGAACTACGTTATCTGGGGCCCCGAGCACCACTAGGTCGCCGTCGCAAAATAACTCAACGAGCCGCTATCTGACCAGAGCCGTCCCGCTCCCCCTCCCGGACGGGAGGCGGGTCGAGAGCGGGGAGTCTGGCGAGATAGCGGCTCGTTGGAACTTGTTCAAGTTATTTTGGGTGTGTCCCGGAGAGTCGACGGCGATTGCTCGATCGACGGTGGCCAACCGATTGATTTGATCCGGGATTCCGGCCGCCTATTCAGGTGCGAGCCGTACCGGGGGGGCTGTTCCAGTTCCTGGTTCCTTGTCCCTA
>JAZDLZ010000612.1:0-3054 GCA_043801535.1 Pseudomonadota bacterium | reverse complement strand
TCGGAGGTCTCCTCCGACGGGGGGCGGCGAGGGCTCGTAGCCGCCCCTAGGAGGGAGGACCCGTCGGAGGTCTCCTCCGACGGGGGGCGGCGAGGGCTCGTAGCCGCCCTTAGATCGAGGGGCGGAGGGGAGGTCTTGAGGCGCGCCAGCGCCGGATCATGGTAGCGCTGTGAAACGGCTCAACTGGAGACTTCGTCGACGACCCGCCATTCGCTGCCGCGCGGAGTGTCCATGACTTCGACGCCCCGGTCGTGCAGCTCGGCGCGAATCTGGTCGGCCCGAGCATAGTCTCTCTGCTTGCGAGCTGCGTCTCGCTCCCCGAGCTTCTCGTCGACGGTCGCCATGCATATGCCACGGGCAGCGGCCAGCTTCTGGCGGCGGTGTGCCAGGAATTGCCGTGGCTCACAGCCGAGCAGCCCGAGAGCGTCTCTCCCGGCCGAGCGGATATCGTACGCCAGTCTGGCAAGCGAACGACGACGCACGTCCTTTGGCACTGCGCGCGGTTCGTCGAGGAGCTTGTTGGCTGCCTTGACAGCCTCCCCGAGCTCGGCGATGGCGGCAGCGGTGTTGAAGTCGTCGTCCATCGCCGCAACAAAGGCAGCAAGGAAACGTTCCGCTTCGGGTACTACCGGACCTTGGCTCGCCTGCTCGGGCCTTGGCAGTGCTGCGCCAATAGCGACACCGCTGTCTTCGAGCCGCGCGAGCGTAGTGTAGAAGTAGTCGAGCCGCCGCTCGGCTTCCTCGAGACCCGGGAACGAGGGTTTGCCGTTGCGCTCGACGACTTCGAAGCTGATCGGCGAACGATAGTGGTACTGCAATATGTACAGCCGGAGCGCTTCGGCGTCACAGATCTGGCGAACGTCCATGATCAGGAACACGTTGCCGAGCGACTTCGACATCTTCACGTCATTGAGATTGACGAACCCGTTGTGCAGCCAATAGCGAGCGAACGTTCCCGAGCCGGTTACGCCCTGCGACTGGGCGATCTCGTTCTCGTGGTGCGGAAAGATGAGATCCTTGCCTCCGGCATGGATATCGAAAGTCTCGCCCAGATAGCGCATGGTCATGGCGGAGCATTCGATGTGCCATCCTGGTCTACCTGCACCCCACGGCGAATCCCAGGCCGGCTCGCCAGGCTTTGCTGCCTTCCAGAGAGCGAAATCGAGCGGGCTGCGCTTGTGCTCTCCCGGCTCGACCCTGGCCCCTGCCTGCAGGTCGACGATCGACTGGCCACTCAGCATGCCGTAGGCCGGGAACGATTCGACCGAGAAGTACACGTCGCCGTCGGCGGTACAGTATGACTTGCCAGCGTCGATCAACCGGGAGACCAAGTTGATGATGGCGTCGATGTTGTCGGTGACGGTCGGCTCTACGTCTGGCAGCAAGACCCCCAAGGAGGCCATCTCCGCGCGGTACTCTTCGCTGTAGCGGTGGGCAATCGCCGACGGAGACTCACCGCGCTCATTGGCCCGCTTGATGATCTTGTCGTCGATGTCGGTGATGTTTCGAACATACTTCACCCGATAGCCGCGCCAGCAAAGGTAGCGGCGCACGGCATCGAAGGCGACAGCGCTGCGCGCGTGGCCGATGTGCGGCGAGTCATAGACAGTTGGCCCGCACAAGTACATGCCGATCTCTCCGCTGACCAGCGGCTGGAAATCGACCTTGCGCTTCTGGAACGAGTCGAAGATGCGAAGCTGAGTCACTGGTCGCTCCTAGTCTGGATCGGATCCGTTCCATCCTCTTTTCTCATCGAGCGCCAGAGCGCCCAGACAAGGAGGAGGCAGGAACAGCCCAAGGCCAAGAAAAGCACTGGTACGTACCAATACTGACCTGGCGTTTGGTCGACAAAAAGAACGGAAACCCGGTTCGGCAGCGAGGACTTCGCCCACACCACCAAGTGCTCGACAGTGGCGACCGGGATCGGCCGGCCTCGGAACGCGATCGTCTGGGAAGGCGCAGCCACGCTGACCTCAGCCCAAGTCCCCTCGTTGACGACAATCTTGGGCTTGACCGCTGTCCCAAACAGCTTGGCGGCGCTCAGGCGAGCCCGCATCGTTGCCACACTGTCCACGGTGGCAAGCTCGAAGGTCCAGCTTTCCGCAATCTCACTCGACGGCGCTGGCGTTAGCGCTGGCGTTAGCGTTAGCGTTGGCGTTGGCGCTGGCGCGGCGCCGGCGGCTCCAGCAGCGACCAGAGCGCTGGCTGCCGCGTTCGCATCGACCATTCTTTCGCTCTTGACCACCGTGACGAGCAGAGTGCCCTGGACAATCTCGTCGATCCGGACGCGCGTGTCCGGTGTCACGGTCCACGATACCCCGGCGGTGTCCACTACGACTCCGGCAGTGGACGACGCAGGCGGCTGCGAAGGCGAGAGCAGCGTGGCGGGAGCAATGAACACCGGAACAGGAGCCGAACGTTCGTGATACGAGCGCAGCTCGTCTGCAAAGTCGAGCCTTTCGAGTCGGCGCAGTCGGCCAGCGTAGGTCCCGTGGTAGACGGCAGGAACAACCTGCGGCTCGCCTGGCAGGTGGAGCCACAGACTGCCAGAAGCTCCGACTACCGGTAGTAGCCGAAACCACGTGCCGTGCCGACCACGCAGTCGCAACGGAGCTCGGCAGTCGCCAAGGACGTCGTCGAGTGTCACGTATGAGTTGTCGGCCAGCGACTGCGCGACGCGACCGGTTCCGCTGTTTGGTTTTCTCGAACGAAGCCAGTAGGCCAAGTCGGCGCGAAGGGAGAGCGCCAAGTAGGCAGAGAGCACCAGCACGCTCGCCACGAGAACCGGTCCAACCCGCGACCGTTTGCGTGGAAGCGCGACAAGCTCGGGATCGACTAGATCCTGGGCAGGTGGTGGAAAGCTGGTAGGTGGAGACTCTTGCATTGATATGCGAGATACCGGATCGTAGCACGCGTGGCAACTGCCGAATCTGTTTGCTGTACCCTCCGAGCTGTCGTTCGTAGGCTAACAGGGCTTTTTTCGGGTGTGTCCCGATCGGTCAACGGGCTAGCCGTTCTCGGTCCCCTGTCCCTTGTTCCTAGTTCCTTGTTCAA
>JAZDLZ010000611.1:0-2585 GCA_043801535.1 Pseudomonadota bacterium | reverse complement strand
CACCTGGCCCCAATAATTTCGGGCATATACCCCTTCGAGGCTTGCAAGTCCGCGTTATCATTGGCGCTGAGCATGGGGACCCGTCCGTATCCGAGGTCGGCTAGGTGGGCTAGTATGTTGGCTACCGAATTCCTCCAACCTTTCCACCACTTCCATTACCCTAGTCAACCTAGCCATCATAGCCAACATATTAATTAAGGGGGCAGTGGTTGTATTTCTTATAGGTTAACGCGAGTAGGTGGGTTGGTTGGCAAGGTTGGCAGGCGGAGCCCAACGGCGCGGATCGAAAGGATCTTTCCTAGCCGACCTAAGACAACCAAGACGCTTAAGGATCGCCGCCACGCGCATCTCGTCGGCACGTGTGCGCTTGGCCGGCTCGACTCCGATTGCGCCCAGGAGCTGTCTCACGGTGATTCCGCCATCGGCCCTGAGCGAGTCTGCGCAGGTTGGTGACTCGAGCCATTCGGCGACAAGGTCGGTCCAGGGGTCCCCTGTGTACCTGGCGTCCTGTTCCCCCGACGCCTGTGCGGCAAGGGCCTCGGTCTCCAGCCACCACCGCTCACCGCTCACGTAGCGCGAGCGAGCCTCAGCCCAGATCTGGTCACGGTCGCGAGTGATGGCTTCTATCTCGATCGTTCCGCACGCGACAGGCCAGAACCGACGGGCTCCAGTCGAGTCCGCAAGGTAGCAGTTCTCGTTCGTGCTGCCGGCTAACACGCACTGACGAGGCTGCTCCACGACGCTGCGCCCGTAGCTCGGACGGTAGCGGTCGACCCGTCGCGAGATGAACGCCTTCACGCTCTCGACGTCCGATCGTCGTATGCTCGCCATCTCAGAAAACTCTGCGATCCAGCACCCGGCCATTTCCTCGGCAGCGTCTTTCTTGGTGGGCTCGCTGATGCGCTCGGCGTACCACTCTGGTCCGCACAGCGTGCGCAGGGCAGTGCTCTTGCGGCGACCCTGTGGCCCCTCGAGTACGAGCATGTGATCAACTTGGCAACCCGGATCCATGACGCGCGCGACGGCCGAAATCAGCCACCGGACCCCCACGGCCCGCGTGTATTCCGTCTCCTCTGCTCCGAGGTACTCCGTGAGCCACCGGTCCAGCCGGATCGTGGCATCCCATTGCAGGCCCTCGAGGTACTCCCGGATCGGGTGAAATGGATCCCGGCGAGCTACCACGCTCGCGACGCCATGGCAGGCTCCTGGCGCTACCCTTATTCGCCACGCTCTATGCAACCACGAGGACAAACGCACGGCGTCCTCGTCGGTCCAGCATGCCCCAGTGCTCGGAGCTGCCTCATGGTCAGCCCAGGGCGGAGTCCCGCAGATCGCTACGCGACATCGAAACTCGTCCCAACGTATGACACCTTTCCACCTAGGGTCGTGCGCCAAAATCAGCATGGCGTTGCTCTCGCACGCTACGAGATCTCCCTTGGCCTTTCTGATCAGCTCCTCGGTCCAGCCATCGCCAGAGTCGTCTGCCTGTACAGGCCGGTCTTCGGATGTGGCCCCCGGTTCTGGGTCGTTCTCCTCGCCCCACTCCTGCTCCGCTGCCAGCACGGCAGCTCGTGGCAGCTTCGACCAGACGTCGCCCGTGGTCCTATCCGAGCAGTGCCCGTGCGAGCAATGCCAGCGCGGTCTCGGGTGCTCACTCGTCGTTGGCAGGAGCACCGTGCTCCCGTCGAGCTCGCCTCCACTCGTGTGCTGGTCAGACCACGGACACAGGCACCGCCACTGCCCGTCGCGTTCGCGCTTTCCGAGCCAGCCAGCAGCAGCGAACGCCGCGGCCAGTTTCGAGTCTGGCCGCTTGCCCCGAGGCTTCCGTTCCCTGAGCCGCTCCAGGATCCACTGCGGGCACGCGGCAACATCGACGTCACCGGGATTGCTCTCCGGCCGCCAGTCGTAGCGCTGGCCGCTCTGGTGCAGGCTCGGCGGAGCCACGACGTAACCGCCGTCGCTTTTGATGTCGACGCCAGGGCCGAGCGCTCCCGCCTTGCTCTGCACTGGGTAGCTCGGAGCCGCGAGATAGACGTGGTCTCCGTCGCTACCAGTCCGCACGGTCGGCGTGTACCCGATCGGATCGTGCGCTGTGACGAGGCTGCTCCACGACGCTGCGCCACCTGAGCGCGGGTCAACATCGATTACGAGAAGACGAGCGGCACCGGTGGCGATCGCAATGTTAGCGTCTGGCCATCGACTCCACCAGCCGCGGATCGTCGCCTCGTCCGTCGTCGCATCGGTCAGACCGTGCTCGGTACGAGGATGTTTGCCGGCTCTGTGTTTCGAGGCGCACTTGCTGTCGCCGCACGAACACTCGGCCGAGCCGATCGGCGTGTGCAGCGGGAACACCGGCCAGCCACGACGAGCGTAGGCGATGGCGTAGCCGACGAGGTTAGGCAACGGCACGGCGTTTGCGACTGTCCTTGGCGGGCCTTTCGCTGGTGCGCAACTCGATCAACGCTCGCTTGGCGACGTCGGTGTAAGTCTTGAGACCCAGATCCGTCCGCTTGCGTTCCAGCTCGGCCCATTCCTGTTCGCTCAGCCTAAGAAACAGCACCTTGGAGAACATGAGCTAGCTAGCT
>JAZDLZ010000877.1:0-4308 GCA_043801535.1 Pseudomonadota bacterium | reverse complement strand
ACTACGAGAGCGGGCAGTACGGCTTGGCTAGCTCCGAGTTTCGAGAGATCTCCTCCACCTATCGCGAGGACCCGATCAGCGCCTATGCCACGCTTTATTCGGGCATGGCCTGCTATCAGCAAGGCGCATTCAGGGAAACAGTGGAAGCGCTGCAACTGGTCGCGACCGATCGGTCGGTGGCAAGAGAAGCTCGCGATCGTGCCCAGTATTTCCTGGGCATGGCGTACCTCCGCCTCGGCGAGCTCGAAGCAGGACGGGCTCTGCTCGAGCCGCTCGCCAGTCGCCTTGCCAACGAAGAGGCCGGCGAGCTGTGGGCTGTTCTGGCCCACACCGCGGTTGCCGGTGGCGACGCTTCCTTTGCCCTCGCCTGCTACGATCGGTTCTTTACCAATGTCAGTGCCAATCTTGCCGAACGGGCATATGCAAAGGATAGGGCGTCCAGCTTGGTCACATCCATCTCCCTGGAGAAGGCGCGCGAGCTCTACGGCGTCACCGACAAGGAAACCCTGTCCGCCGCCTTGCTGGGCGAGCGGCTCTTGGCCGATGCTCGGGGAAAAGGCGATCGGCGGCTTGCCAGCATGATCGTTGCCGAGACTGCGGAGGCGCGCGACGCCGCTGGACTGGCAAAGGCTACACCGACTGCCAGTGCTGCTCGCGCCGGTGCAGTCAGACCAGACTTGCTTGGCGGATTGCTTCCGCTATCCGGGGCAAGGCGACTCATTGGCGAGCAGGCAATGCGCGGGCTTGCAATTGCGACCGGCGCGTTTGCTGATCCACCGCCGGCCCCGATGCCGGCGCCGGCATCAGACTGGGCTCAAGACGCTGGGAGCGGCAAGAACGTCTTCTCGCCGTTTTCCGTCACCGTGCTCGACTCCGGCCGAACCGGTGGCGCATCCTCGGCATTCAATGCCCTGGCCGACCAAGGTGCGCTCGCGATCGTTGGTCTGGGCTCAGAAGAAGAAGAAGAGGACACCCTGATCACGCGCGCAGACGAGCGAGCAACGCCGCTCATCTTGCTCAACAGTGGTGAGGCAGCGCGTGGACCGAGCTCGCCCTGGGTATTTCACGTAATCGTGCCGGTCGATCAACGCGCCAGAGCATTGGCCCGCTACGCCTGGAAGCAAGGTGCTCGCGTCTTTGCCGTGCTTGCCCCCGACATCGCCTACGGCAAACGCGCTGCCCAGGCATTCGCCGACGAGGCCACCAAGCTCGGCGGCCGAGTCGCTGCCAACCTGACCTACCCCAAAGGAGCCACCACGTTCGTCGAGCCGGTTGGCAAGCTGTCGTCCTTGGCAATCGACGCCCTCTTCGTGCCAGACGTGGCAGCACGACTGGAGCTGATCGCGCCCCAATTGGCCGCATCCGACCTGGTCGTACGGACACCAGGCAGAAGCAAGGAACCAAGACGGGGCCAACCCATCGTCTTGTGCGCGACCGCCGAGGCATTGTCCCAGCGTTTTATCCGTAGCGCAGGTCGCTATGCCGAGGGAGCGATTCTTGCCCCCGGATTCTACCCGGACGACGCCGATTCACGCCTGCGCCCGTTCGTGACTCGCTTCCGCGCCGCTTATGGCGGGGAAGATCCCACCTACCTCGACGCCTATTCCTACGACAGCGCGCTGGTCGCTCGCACTGCCGTGCAAACAGGTGCCAAGGAACCAGAGACCCTGGCAGCAGCAATCGCCAGCAAGACATTCGCCGGCTTGACTGGTGACATTCGTTTCGACTCGGACGGGCTGCGCGCCGACGCCGGCGTCTTGTACACCGTCGTTATCGAAGAAGGCCAATACGCAGTCCGTGCTCTTCGTCCCTGATCCGGCGCTGCCGCGCCTCGAACCGGCGGACGCTCCGCCGGAGCACTCCTGGCCATGAGGGGATGCGTCAGTGCTGCCCCTAAAACGGCGATAGTGACCACGAGCGCAGCGCGGCTTCGCCGCGCGGAAGGGAGGGCCCCGTTGAGCTTTGCTCGACGGGGGGGCGGCGAGGGCTCGCAGCTGCCCTTAGTAGGGAGGACCCGTCGGAGGTCTCCTCCGACGGGGGGCGGCGAGGGCTCGCAGCTGCCCTTAGATCGAGGGGCGGAGGGGTGGTCTTGAGGCGCGCTAGCGCCGGATCAGGAATAGTGTCCGGTTTCCGGACGCGCGCTCTGTCCGGTCTTCGGACGATTCCGGACGATCGAAAGGCAACCGATCGCCGTCGCCATCGCTCGCCCACCGCTAACTCGTTGTTAAGAAAGCGGCTCGACCGGACAGCCGCAGCGCCGAGCAGCACCAGAGATTGACGGCATGATGATTGCTTTCGACGGCTCCAATGGTGATGAGAGACATTCCCCATAGCGAACGGCCAAGAGAACGCTTGCTGCGCCTCGGACCAGAAGCGCTGCTAGACGCCGAGCTCGTTGCCTTGGTTCTGGGAACGGGACCGCGTGGTCCGGGAGTCTTGGGCACTGCCCAGGCGCTGCTTACGCGATTCGGCGATCTGCGCCGCATGGCGTCGGCGGGGACGGCGGAGCTGCTCTCGATTCCCGGGATGGGCATCGCCCAGGCGTGTCGCATGAAAGCAGCCCTGGCGCTTGCCGGTCGCCTGATGGAGCGGCCATTCGCCCGCGGTGAGCCGCTCAGCGGACCACAGGATGTCTATCAGAGACTCGGGCCCAGGTTGGCTCTGAACGACCGCGAGGTCTTCATGGCGCTGGCGCTCGACGTGAAGCACCGCATCATTGCCGAGCAGCAGCTCGCCGACGGTGGCGCCTGCTCGGTGGAGGTGCTGCCACGCGATGTCTTCTCCCGCCTCCTCAGAGAGGAGGCATCGTCGGTGGTATTCGTGCACAACCATCCGAGCGGCGATCCGGCGCCCAGCGCAGCCGACGAAGAGCTCACTCGCCGGCTTACTGCTGCTGGCGCCTTGGTGGGAATCCGGGTGCTCGATCACGTCATCATCGCCCAGCACGGATTCCACACCTTTGCCGAGGACCGGACGGTGCGGAGGGCGTCCTGGGCCCGTCCCTAGAGCACCGATCGGCGCTCTAGACCGTCCGCCGGAGCTCGATTTGTCGGATGAAAGACTGTGGGCTAGACTTCCCGCATGTCATCCAAGCTCCTTGCCGGTGTCGCTATTCCGCCTCTACTCGTCGCCAGTCTGGTGGTCGGCTCGGGAGCCGCGAAAGCGGATTCGCTACCGGATGCGCTTGGACCGCGCGAGCTGGGCACGGGTGAGGCGCGGCGGGCAGCAGCCACCGGCTCGACCGCGGCGGTGCTGAATCCTGCCGGAGCTGCCCTGACCCGAAGCTACGTGATCGAGATATCCGGTGGGCTCAGGCCCGACGATGGCGACGAGGCCGATGTGTTTGCGGTCTCGATATGCGACTCGGTTACCTCGCGCGCGGCAGCTTGCATCTCCTACAACTATCTCCAGAACGAGTCGATCGAGAGCTTTCACAACGTCGGGTTGACCACAGCTGTCCCGTTGTCCGAACGTTTTTTTGTCGGACTGACCAACAGGTATCTGTCGCTGGATGACGCGGCAGCGGCAGCGGGGACGGGGACGGAGACGGGGACGGAGAACGGCTCGACGAAGGGATGGTCGCTCGACGGGGGAATCGTGGTGAAGCCTGTTTCCGTGCTCGGATTGGCGGTCGTGGGACACAATCTGTTCAGCAGTGGAATGAGCGATGCGGATTCGCCGCGCAGCGTCGGATTTGGAGCTGCTCTCACTCCCGTCCCCAAGTTGCTCGTAGCCGCTGATGCCCAGTGGCGAATCGAGGAGGACAGGTCAGTCCGCTACGGTATGGGAGCGGAGTATTTCCTGAGCGAGCAAGGCGGCGAGCACGGGATGCCGCTTCGGCTCGGCTATGTCTACGACGACAACGAAAGCCAATCGTTTCTCACCGGAGGCATTGGCTACGTGACGCCGCGTATTGCCCTCGATTTTGGGGTTCGGAAGCAGGTTGCCGGCGGATCGGCCCTTACCCTTCAGCTCGGCCTTCGGCTGTTCTTCCAGAGCTGAAGAGGTGTCGACCTGTTCGACAGCCCTCGAGTCGCCCCTAAAACGGCGATAGTGACCACGAGCGCAGCGCGGCTTCGCCGCGCAGAGCGAGTCGCGGCGCTGCACCAGTTTGGTAATCGCCCGGGAGATGACGCGCCACGGTTCCCCTCCTCGGTGAGGAGGGGCGGAGGGGTGGTCTTGAGGCGCGCTAGCGCCGGATCAGAGGGGTGTGAACAAAAGCCGTTGGTTGTGCTGTTCCCTGTGCCTAGTCCCTAGTTCCTTGTTCCATTCCTCTTTCGAGGTGCTATTCTCGCCGCAGCAATCGGC
>JAZDLZ010000586.1:0-5677 GCA_043801535.1 Pseudomonadota bacterium | reverse complement strand
TTCATCGAGTACCTAGATCGGGGGAAGGCGAACTATTGGGAGCCAGCGCGTGAGGCAAAGACAGATGGCGACTGATGTGCAACAGGCGGCAGAGACGTTAGAGCAGGTAGCGCCGGACTTCATCGCGGTACTTTGGAAGATCGTGAATGAAGGTGATTTCGTGCCACACGAGCCAGAGTATCGGTACACCGATCAGGAGGTTGACGAAATAGATCTGCTGTACTGCCGAGTCCAGACTGCCTGTGACGTGATGCGGATTGCACTTTGCGCTCGGCGACGGCAGACGTTGACGGCAGGGGTGGAGTAGCGTGCGCGTTCTGAGCCTCGGGTGGGGCTGCCAAAGCTTCAGCCTGGCTGCGATGGTCGCCCTCGGCGAGATACCGCCTGTCGAGGCTGCTATCCACGCCGACACCAGGCACGAGCGTGAGTCAACCTACCGATTCGCCGAACTTTGGTCGGGCTGGCTGACGGCTCACGGCGTCCCCGTTGTGACGGTGCGGGCTGAGGCCACCCCACCGATCGCTCAGTGGGGTGGCGTGAGTGTGCCAGCCTACACGATGCGCCTTGGTAGTGGCGATATAGCCCAGGTGAACCGCCAGTGTACTCACGACTGGAAGATCGCGCCGATTCGCCGCTGGCTACAGGCGCACCGTAGGGGCAGGGGAGTGACCATGCTGCTTGGCATCAGCCTTGACGAGATCGGCCGGATGCGCCACTCGAATGTGCAGTACATCCAGCACGAGTATCCGCTGGTGGACGCCAGGATGACGCGGGGTGATTGCGTGCTCTGGCTGGAGAAGCACGGTCTGCCAGTGCCCGAACGGTCGGCCTGTGTGATGTGTCCCTACCAATCCGAGCGGGACTGGCGCAGTCTCAGTGATGTAGATCGTGCCCACGCCATCGACGTTGACGAACAGATCAGGCTCGCGCGGCCACCGATGCCACTGTTCGTCCATCGATCGCTGCAGCCAGTCACGGAGCTTGACCTGCGCTCGGAGCCAGAGCGGGGACAACTGTCGCTTTGGGCGAGCGAATGCAGTGGAATCTGCGGGGTGTAGGGATGGCCACCATCGTCGCCGTCGGTTGGCTGCAAAGTCCCACAGGCTGCTGGCACCACGGGACCGTATTCGCGGCGACCAAGGGAGTGCTGACGGACTGCGGCAAACGGGCCACGCAGGGGTGGGGGCCGTACCTCGATCCTCGGCATCCGCGAGAGGGCTGGCAGGTCTGTCAAAGGTGCGAGCGGCACTGGGCGCGGGAGGCGGGCTAGGTGTTGAAAGTCTATCTGGCCGCTCGATATGGCCGGCGCACTGAGATGCTGGACTACGCGATGCAACTTAAGGCCAAGGGCCACCAGGTTGTCAGCAAGTGGATTGACGGGCATCACGAACTCGCCAGCGAACACGGCGCTCAGGCCGATATCGCAGCAGACGACCGGGAGCGGGCTGGCTGGGCGCTGGAGGACTTATGCGACCTTCAGGCCGCCAACTGCGCGATCGTGTTCACTCATGTGCCGAACGGGATAGGTCGAGAGCGTGGCGGCTACAACGTGGAACTCGGCTGGGTGATCGGGTACAACGACGGCGCACGAGGCTGGGGTGCGCCGTGGGGTATCCGTCTCATCGTCGTCGGCCCTCGGGTCAATGTCTTTCACAGTCTGGACTTACTGGATCGCCAGCCGGCGCTGACTGAGCATTACGACAACTGGACTGAGTGTTTGACGGCGCTGGAGGCGGGATGAGGACACCGCACGAGCGTCAGGAAGCCCGAGAACGGGCGAGGCGCACCCAGATGCCGGAAGTGCTGGATTCCACCATCGTCACCTGGGAGTACAAGACGGTCTATGTCTGTAAGGTCTGTGGCAAGATGCTCGACGCTTGCGCGTGCGCCGACGCTATTGAGGTGCCCTTCAGGGTACTGCCAGAATGTCTACTACCGGCACCGGATCAGGGGTAGAAATGTCCATTATCGTCGCCGTCGGCTGGCTGCAAAGCCCCACGGGCTGCTGGCACCACGGGCGGCTCTACCAGGCTACGAACGGGGCGCGCATGGATTGCGGTATCCGGGGCCAACTGCCGGCGTGGGGACTTCACAGGATAGCCCACAGGGTACTTCTTCAGCCGGTGCCGCCAGAGGGCCAGCAACTCTGCCAGCGGTGCGAAAAGCGCTGGGCGAGGGAGGCGGGATGATCCTAGTTGATGGACTCAGGGAGTATCCCGAGCAGCCCTTCGGCCATCGCCACTGGTGCCACATGATGACAGACAACCTGGCACCCCATGGTTTGGAGGAACTGCACGCGTTTGCCTCACGGTTGGGACTGAAGCGGCAATGGTGCCAAGAGAGTCCGAGGCTGACTCACTATGATCTGACGCCTGGGAAACGCAAACTGGCCATCGCGTTGGGGGCGCAGGCAGTAAGGACCGTCGATCTCGACCGATGTGTGCGAGATGCACCGCAGGCGGCTAGGGAGGCGGGCTGATGACGGACAAGCAGATCAAGCTTATGGCTGAGCTCATCCAGAGCCTGTTGGTTCTTAGGAGCATTCCAGGCGGTCTGCACCGCGCCACCCAGGAGGCATTCGACGGCCTGAGAGTCGAGTTCCACCTGTTTGGCTGGCAGAGCGCCGAGGAGATAGCCGATGACATCCGTCGCACCTTGTGCAAGTCGGCGCCCTCGCGGGGAGCGGGATGATGGCGCGTCGTCCAGCTCCGCACCGGACAGACGCAAATCAAGCCAGCATCATGAAGGCCTTGCGTAAGGCAGGCTGCTCCTGCACCGATACTCATTCCCTGGGCCACGGATTCGTGGACATCGTGGCCGGGAGGGTAGATGGTGATGGCATACCGCGGGCGTACCTACTCGAGACTAAGATGCCCGGCGGCGTGCTGACGGACGACGAGCGGTGCTGGATGGCATTTTGGCGTGGCCACGTTGCTGTCGTCCACGACGAGCTGGAGGCGCTACGGGCAGTTGGGGTGGAAATGCAAACGTGATCCAGACGAGTTACTTCCGAGCGCGTGGCCTGCCACTGGACCGTTGCGTGGCAATCAGCCTGACGGTGCCGAGGGGCTATACGGGGCGGCGGTACCCGGCGTTAGCACCGAGCCGGGAGCTACTCCGGGCCTGGCGTGAAGATGACCTGACGTGGGTTGGCTACACGGAATGGTATCAGTTGACCGTGCTCGACAACCTGAGGGCAATGCAGGTGGCGGCTGACCTGGACGGCAAGATTGTGGTGTGCTGGGAGTGGGATCGGCTCCATTGTCATAGGCGTCTGGTGGCTGAATGGCTTGAGGCGGCGACCGGCGAGCAAGTGCCGGAGTGGGAGGCCGGGCGTGAAAGCAGTTAGCTTTTGGCAACCCTGGGCTAGTCTCATCGCCGTGGGTGCCAAGCGGATCGAAACTCGATCTTGGCCTACGTCTCACCGGGGAGAGTTGGCGATCCACGCCTCCGGGCGGTTCATGGTTGAGAACCGGAGGCTGTGTCTGAGTGAGCCGTTCTTCTCGGCACTGATCTTCGGCGGCGAGAGAGGCTGGCACTCCTTGCCTCTCGGCGCCATAGTCGCCGTCTGCGAGTTATGGGATGTCGCGGAAACCCCTCCCGGCTTCGTGCCTAGATCTTGCCGTGGTCTGGCAGGCATGCAGGTCCCGTTGGCGCTGGGGACCGACTCAACGTGGAACCGCGAGCGCGAGAGTGCCTTCGGAGACTACTCGCCGGGCCGCTTTGCCTGGTATCTCGGCGACGTTCGCCGGTTGCCTGAGCCAATCGAGTGTCGTGGCAGCCTCAGTCTGTGGAATGTGCCGCCCGAAATCGAGGCGGCAGTGCGGGCGCAAGTCGGTGAGTAGCGGCGCTGGCCTGACGGTGGTGCTGGGAGGGCGAGAGATGCGAACATGCCACATCTGCGGGACGGTCTGTGAGAAGCGGCAGCCATGTCCTAATTGCACGGCCGCCTTTAAGAGACGCAGACAGGTAGAGTCTATGTCCGTCGATGAGCGCATCGCGGAGTTGGCGAACTACCGAGGCACCATTGAGATTGACTTCAGTTTGATTCACCGGCGTGTCGAGGAACTGATGCTGCGGCCAGTCTGGACTCACGAGTTTGCCAACTTCGATTCCCTGATTGCCGAGATTCGGAGCGGCCAGCAGGCCGGATTCCTCGAGGTTCTCGACAAGTTGCCGGTCGACAAGGACCGGATCATCGTGGTCGGGCAGGGGTGAACATGGCTAAGACGTGCGAAGTGTGCGGCCAGCCAGTCCGCGTCGTCTCGGATCGGGAAGGCACGTCTCACTACGAGGCGGCTGAGGACTGGCGGCGGCAGTGGGCGACAGTGGTCGAAGCTGCTGAGGCCCAGAAGTGCGACATTGCGATCATCAACGGCAGTTGGCCTGCCTATGGAATCCCCTTGACCTGGCCGACCATCCTCGCCGCCGATGAGGCACTCCGGGCGGCCGAGGAACATCTCAGTCATGTCGTCAGTGACTTGGTAGACGCGATCAAGGAGCGGGACGAGTTGCGGCGGGGGATCAAGGATGTGGTCGGCTACGAACATGCGTGGCATAACAACGGGCGATCATGGAGAACATGTCCCGAGTCTCCGTGCCGCTGTGCCCAGCGTGCGCTTGCCACAACCAGAGCGACGGGGGGGTCTGGATCAGGACTGTCCAGTCGCAACCCACTCGGGACTGAAGGACAGTCCGGTGTGATAGGCAGAGTAGACGACGATGGCTGAGGACTGGCGGCGAGAGTGGCAGAACGCAGTCAGGGATGCCGAGTTCGTCAAGCGTGACAGTCAGATAGCGCCTGGCAGCTGGCCTGCCTATGGCGTGAGCGTGGGGTGGCGGACTGTCCTCGCCGCCGACGAGGCGCTGCGGGGGGCGGAACTGGGACGAGACTGGCGCAAACGGATTGTGGATTCCTTGGTCGAGTGGGCTGAGGCTGAGTGCAAGGAATGGGTGAGTCGCAACGCTGATCGGTACTAGGAGGCCCGTCGGTTTCTCGATCAGGCCAAGGCCGCGCAGATGGAAGCGGGATTGGGGGCTTATGATGGCTGACACGCAGGACTGGCGGCGGGAGTGGGAAAGACATGTGAAGAGTGCTCAGTATGCCTTTGAGCATCATATAAACCCGTCCCGAAGTACCATAGATTATGTGAAGTCTGGAGTAATCCTCGACGCCGACGCCGCGCTGAAGGCCAGCGAGGCGGAGGTCGAGCGGCTGCGGGCGGCGCTGGTGGCACATCGGGTGGACCTGCATCAGTCGTCCACGCGTCCGTGTGCGACCTGCCAGCAGAGCGCAGAGGCACTCGGCCGGCTCATGCCTTGTCCCGAGTGCAGTGGCCGCGGCTACGTCACGTTCAGCTCGACCAGCAAGTATGGCCGGATCATGATCGAGTGCGTCGGCTGTCAGACGTGCTGGGGGATCCGGAGTGTCTATGAGGGCGAGGCGGCTGCCTGGCGCGCAGTGCGGACTGTCGCCGTAACTGGAGGTGAAGCGTGTTGCTCGACGTCGGGGCGCTGATCGATGGCTCGGTGGTCTGCATTACCGGCGGCAGCGGTACCCTCGGGCAGGCGTTAGTCTGTGAGTTAACATCGCGCTACCATCCGAGGAAAGTTGTCATCCTTAGCCGCTCCGAGTCCCGCCAGGCCGCCATGAAAGAACGCTTCCCTGAGACTCCGA
>JAZDLZ010000560.1:0-5314 GCA_043801535.1 Pseudomonadota bacterium | reverse complement strand
CTCTCTTCCTGTGGCCTGGCTTCGATCCGGGTGTCGACGGGTTTCAATTCGTTCTCAACGTGCCGTGGATCGCTTCCCTGGGCATAAGCTTCAAGATTGGCGTCGACGGGATCTCGCTGTTGATGGTTCTCCTCACTACCTTCTTGACCCCGCTCGTGCTCCTCTCGGCGCACACTGCCATTCACAAGAAGGTGAAGGAGTTCCTGATCTCCTTCTTGCTCCTCGAGACTGGAATGATCGGCGCCTTTGTCGCCCTCGACCTGTTCCTGTTCTACGTGATGTGGGAGCTGATGCTCATCCCGATGTACTTCATCATCGGCATCTGGGGTGGCGACCGTCGCATCTACGCCTCGATCAAGTTCGTGATCTTCACCATGGTCGGGTCGCTGCTGATGCTGGTGGCGATTTTCTATCTCTACGTCAAGTTTGGCGAAGCAAGCGGCGGCCAGTACACCTTCGATCTCGAGGCGCTCTATGCCCTCCAGCTCCCGCGTACTGCCCAGCTTCTCGCCTTCGCTGCCTTTGCGCTCGCCTTTGCCATCAAGGTTCCTCTGTTCCCGTTCCACACCTGGCTCCCCGATGCCCACGTCGAGGCGCCAACCGCTGGCTCGGTGATTCTGGCTGGCGTGCTGCTCAAGTTCGGGGTGTACGGCATGCTGCGCTTCGCCATGCCGCTCTTCCCCCACGCTTCCATGGAGCTAGCTCCGGTGCTGGTCGTCCTGGCAGTGGTTGGAATTGTCTACGGAGCGATCGTTGCCTTCGCGCAGGATGACGTCAAGAAGCTCATCGCCTATTCGTCAGTGTCCCATCTCGGCTTCTGCGTGCTGGGCGCCTTCGCCTTGAACCATCGAGGCATGGAAGGCTCGGTCTACGCGATGCTCTCTCACGGGTTGACGACCGGCGGACTGTTCCTCGCGATTGGCGTGCTCTACGAGCGGCGGCACACCCGCAAACTGGCCGAGTTTGGCGGCATCTGGGCGAAAATGCCGCTGTTTGCTGCTTTCTTTCTCATCATTACGCTCGGCTCTGCTGGGCTCCCCGGACTGTCCGGTTTCATTGGCGAGTTCCTCTCTCTGGTGGGCGCGTTCGAGGCTGGGGAAGCCTTCCCCTACCCACGAACGATGACCGCGGTGGCGGCGACCGGCGTGATTCTTTCGGCAGTCTATCTTCTCTACATGTTCCAGCGAGTGATGTTTGGTCCTCTCGCCAACGAGCGCAACAAGACCCTGCGAGACTTGAATGCCCGCGAGGTCGTCGTCTTCGTCCCGATCGTCGTCGGCATCTTTTTGCTGGGGCTCTTCCCCAGGCCTTTCCTGGCGGTGATGGAGCGCTCGGTCACCCGGCTCCAGACCACCATTGCGGACAAGCTAGCCGAGCCGGCTGATCGGTTGCACTTCGTCGCTGGGAAGGTTCCGGCGCTGGCAGTGCCAGCGAACGTCCAAGCGCCGCCGGTCAAGCCGACGATGGCGCTCGCCAACGTGCAGCCGGCGGCGCAGACCCCGACCCCGACTCCGACCTCGGCTTCGACGCCACAGGCTATGCAACCAGCTCCGGCGCAACCTCCGTCACCGACTGCCATTCCGACACCAGCGACATTGGCGCCGGCGCCGGCGCCGGCGGCAGCAGCGCAAGGCAATTCCAACAATCGCGTGGTGCTCCAATGACAGACCAGACTGGTATCGCCGGACCGTTTGAGCTGTCCCAACTTTTCTATCAGGCTCCCTTTCTGATTCTCGCCGTGGGAGGGCTGGCCATCCTGCTCCTCGATGCCTTTGCTGGCCAGGGGCGACGGAGCTGGTTGATGTGGCTGGCTGTTTCGGTATCAGCCGCTGCTCTTGCCAGCAGTCTGGTCCTCTTTGCGACGATCGGCAGTACGACTGTCAGCTTGTTCGGTGGCATGCTTGCTCTCGATCGGTTCTCCGTTTTTTTGGCGATGGTAGTGGCCATCGCTGCGCTGCTTTGCCTCCTGCTTTCGAGCGACTACCTGCACGAGCATCGCTCGGAGTTCGGCGAATACTACTCCCTGGTCTTGCTCGCCGCGTCCGGCATGGTGCTGCTCGCGATGGCTACCGACCTCATTACGGTCTTCCTCGGCATCGAGACCATGTCGCTCGCCGTCTACGTTCTCACCGGTTCCTTCCGGCGCTGCAAACACTCGGCCGAGGGTGCGCTCAAGTATTTCCTCTGCGGTGCTCTGGCGAGCGCCTTTCTGCTCTACGGCATCGCCTTGGTCTACGGAGCCACTGGCACAACCAATCTCCGGCGTATCGGCGAGGTAGCCGCGGGTACTGCGACGCCATTGCTCCTGCTTGGTGAGCTCATGCTCATCGTTGCCTTCGGCTTCAAGATCGCCCTGGTGCCCTTTCACATGTGGGCGCCCGATGCATACCAAGGCGCACCGACACCAGTGACTGCGTTCATGGCGGCAGGAGTCAAAGCTGCTGGCTTTGCCGCGCTCCTCCGGTTGTTCCTCACCGCGTTTGGCAGCGGAGCCATGCCGTTCGGCCATCTCGGCTGGGGCTCGATCTTCGCAGTGCTGGCAGCCATTACCATGACGTTTGCCAACATCGCGGCGCTGCGGCAGGAGAACTTCAAGCGGTTGCTTGCCTACTCGTCGGTTTCCCACGCTGGCTATCTGCTGATCGGCGTCGTTGCCGCCGGTGTTGGTGGCAGTGACGACCCAGCTCGTTCTTCCCTGCTGTTCTACATCGTTGCCTACACCTTCGCTACCATCGGTGCCTTCGGCCTGATCTCCTGGATTGGCAAGCGCGAGGACGAGCGCCTGGCAATCGAGGACTGGGCCGGGCTTGCGTCGCGTCATCCCAAGGCAGCGTTGGCAATGACGATCTTCCTGCTATCTCTGGCCGGCATGCCTCCCACCGCCGGATTCTTCGCCAAATTCTACGTCTTTCGTGCTGCCATGGGAGTCCACGGCGACCAATTGCTGTGGCTCGTCATTGTCGCAGTGTTGAATAGCGTCATTGCGGTCTATTACTACTTGCGGCCGGTAGTCGTCATGTACTTCCGCGAGCCGACCCGTGACTTCAGCCCACTGCGTAGCCCGAGCTCCGCCTTGGCAATCACCATTGCGGCTCTGTTCGTCCTGCAGATGGGGCTCCTGCCGGGATGGTGGCTCGACCTTGCAGGCTCGTCTGGCATCGCCGGGTTGGCAGCGGCGGCGGCACGATAGCTGTTCAGGTGGGATCTGGTTCCCGTTCCCGGTTCTACTCGAGTCCGCGGCGACGTCTGATGGCCCACTCGAGGGCTACCAGGCCGAGCGCCAGAAGAAGCACGGCAGGCCGACTCCACAGCTCGATGCTCGTACGGCGGTCGACTCGTACGATCCTGGGCGGCGCAAATGGGAGCGAGGAAGGAAGCGACGTGGCTTGCCCAAGGTAGTGACCACCGGAAGCCTCGGACAGCGTACGAAGAACGTCCTCGCGGGCGGAAGGGTTCTCGAGCTCGGACCCGTCGGAACGGACGACGAAGAAGTCCTCACCGTCGACGGTCCGGTCGCCAAGCCGAGCTTGGCCGACGACGCGATAGCTGCCCGGCGGCGGGGATGTCAGGGTGAGCTCGGCCATTCCAGAGTCGTCGGTGGTCAGTTGCTCGTGCCGTAGTGGTTTGGCGACCTGGGCGGTATCCGTCAGAGTCGTCTCGATTTGCGCTCGACGGGCTGGCTGGTAATCCTTGTCGACGAGACGGAAGCGCACTTTCGGCAGGGCGCCTGGCGAGTAGTAGGACTGTCCGGCCTCGACGCTCAGGTAGGCGAATTCTGGATCGTGGATGACCCAGCGAAGGGCGTTTTCCCAGAACTGGCCATAGATGTGAGTGCTCTCCCCGGGTTTCCCTGCGGCGGCGAATCTCCATCGCCACATGCTGTCGGTCAGGATCGCCAGGGACCGGCCGCTACCGTACTCGCGCGCGGCAATCACTGGCATCGGCTGCCCGGTCGACGTTCGCAGCGAAGGATGAGCTGCCAGGATTGTCGCCGCTGCGGGCGCTGCTCCCGCGGTGAGGTTGAGTCCCTCGAGCGAAGGCAGAGATCGCCAGCATGCCTCGTTGTCGCGACGGTCGAAGCGCAGGCGGGTGATCGGGTTGTTCTTGCCTTCGTTGGTCAGGCGTGCCTTGAACTCGTCGGTAGAGACTAGCTCCGGGGAAGCGAGATCGGCGGGCAAGAGCTCCACCGGTAGCGCCTCGGCGAGCGGGGTATTGGCATAACGGCCAGAGGAGAACGCCAGGTCGCCTCCGACCATCACAAGCCCGCCGCCGTTCTCGACGAAAGCGCGGATGCTTTCGAGATACGGACTGATTCGGTAGGGACCGTGCTCGAAGTTGAGCAGGATCACGGCATCGAAGGATCCGATTTCCTCCTCGAACAGCTCGGTCGTCGGGAATGGGATCAGCGAGAGCTCGCCTTGGCTAGCGATCTGGACGTCGTCCCAGGTTCGCAGGATGAAGAAGGAAATGAGGTCGACGTTGGGATTCGCTTTGAGCCAGGCGCGCAAGGCCTGCTGATCCCAGGACGGGCGTCCCGCCAGCAGCAAGACCCGTGCCTTGTCGCGGATCGAACGGATGATGACCCTGCGGGTGTTGTTCGTCAGGACGGTTTCTGCTTTGTCGGCTGGAATGGATATCTCGTAGACGTGTTTGCCGACCGTTTCTGGCACGACCTCGAAGGTGACGGTCGCCTCTTCGACCGAGCCTCCGAGGTCGACGGTTCGTTGTCCGAGGATGGCGTTGTTTCGTTCGAGGAACACGGTTCGCGTCGTTGGCGCGAAGCCGGCAGACTGGACGACGGCGTCGATCTTGACGACCGTTCGCACGAAGGCGAAGTCATCGGCGTTTGTCGTGGCGATCGCCAGGTCTCTCAGTCCCGGGCGTCCTGCCCAGACGGTGTGTACACGGACAGCGGCACCGTGCTCGTGGTCGTTCGCCTGGTCGTTCGTCTGGTCGTTCGCCTGGGTGTGTGGTTGCCGGTCCGCCAATCGTCCAGTCGGAATTCCGTCGCTGATGATGACGATGCCACCGAGATCGGCGGCGGCATAGCGTTGTCTGATGCCGTCCAGCGCTTCGGCCAAGAACGTCGAGCTCCCGCGAGGCTCCGGCTGGGTGACAAGATGGTCCAGAGAGCTCGGCACAACCTGATCCGAAAAGGTATAGAAGTCGACGTCGTGCTCTTTCCGCCATTCCTCGAAGGTGGCGGTCGAGCTGGCGAGAATGCTCGACGCTCGTTCCGTCCTGGTGGGTCCCAGTGCTTGCTCTCTCAGCGCCATCGAGCGGGACTCGTCGACGAGAATCGCGATTCGATTGG
>JAZDLZ010000558.1:0-2710 GCA_043801535.1 Pseudomonadota bacterium | reverse complement strand
AGGGGCAGCTGCGAGCCCTCGCCGCCCCCCGTCGGAGGAGACCTCCGACGGGTCCTCCCTCTCCGAGGAGGGGCACCGCGGCGCGTCACCTCCCGGGCGACCACCCAAATGGTGCAGCGCCGCGACTCGCTCCGCGCGGCGGAGCCGCGCTGCGCTCGTGGTCACTATCGCCGTTTTAGGGAGCGTACGGCAGGCTAGCCTTCCAGGTAGGTGTAGCCGGCCAACCCTTCGCCGTACATCTTGAGGAGTTGCCTGGACTCCTCGAGAGTCATGTGCTTGGCGCGCAGCGCCGATTCGGCAGCTCGACGCACCCTGGCCAGCAGATCGTCCTTGCTGTAGGACACGTACTTGAGCACGTCCGTGACTGTGTCGCCGGCGACGACGTGATCGATACGATAGCCACCTTCCTCCTCGAGCGAGACGTGTACCGCGTTGGTGTCTCCGAACAGATTGTGCAGATCGCCGAGGATCTCCTGATAGGCGCCAACCAGGAAGATTCCGAGATAGTACTCCTGCCCCTCCAGGTGGGGGTGCAGCTCGAGCACGCTCTTGACGTCGTGGAGATCGATGAAGCCATCGATCTTTCCGTCGGAATCGCAGGTAATGTCGGCCAGGATCCCGCGCCTCGTCGGGGCCTCGCACAGTCGATGGATGGGAACGATGGGAAAGAGCTGATCGACCGCCCAGGAATCGGGCACCGACTGGAACATCGAAAAATTGCAGAAGTAGGTGTCGGAAAGAGCCTTCTCCAACCCCTCGAGCTCTTCGGGAACGTGGTCCACCTCGCGAACGATGCGCAGGATTTTCTGGCAGATGCCCCAGAAGAGGTTCTCTGCCAGCACTCGCTGCTGCAAGGAGAGGTGCCCGAGCATGAAGAGCGAGAGGCATTCGTCCTTGTATTCGACGGCGTCGTGGTAGGCCTCGAGAAAATTCTTGCGCGAAACGTCTCGGTAGGTTTCGCAGAGGTTGCGGAGTATCGGCTCGCAATCAGCCGGAGGCACTTCGGGAACAGGAGCATCGAAGAACTCGGCGACGCCGAGCACGTCGACGACCAACACCGCGTGGTGGGCGACGATCGCTCGACCCGACTCGGTGACGATGGTGGGGTGGGGCACGCTTTCGGCGTCGCACAGCTCCATGAGCGAGTACACCACGTCGTTGGCGTACTCTTGGATGGTGTAGTTCATCGAGGAGCTGAAGTTCGTCTGCGAGCCGTCGTAGTCGACACCGAGGCCACCACCCACGTCGAGATAGTGCAGATGGGCGCCGGTCTTGACTAGCTCGACGTACAGGCGGCCAGCCTCGCGCAGGGCGTTCTTGATGGAGCGGATCGAGGAGATCTGCGAGCCCAGGTGAAAGTGAATGAGCTGGAAAGCGTCGAGCATGCCCCATTCGCTGAGGCGACTCACCGCCTCGAGCATTTCCCGGGCGGTCAGGCCGAACTTCGAACGATCGCCGCCAGACTGCTCCCATCGCCCGTACCCTCTGGTAGCCAGCTTGGCGCGAATGCCGATGATAGGCCGTACTCCCGTCTTGGCTGCCACCTCGCGCACCAGCAACAGCTCGGATGGCTTCTCGATCACCAGGATGATGGTGCGACCGAGCTTGGAGGCAAGAAGGGCGGTCTCGATGTATTCCTCGTCCTTGTAGCCGTTGCAGATGATGAGTGATCTCTCGTCTTCGAGCATCGCCATGACAGCCAAGAGCTCTGGCTTGGATCCTGCCTCGAGCCCGTAGCTGTAGGGGTGTCCGTACTGGACAATCTCCTGAACGATGTGTCGGTGTTGGTTGACCTTGATCGGGTAGACGCCCCGATACTCGCCGCGATAGCCATACTCGCCGATCGCCTTCTGAAAGCACTCGTTGATCAGCTTGATGCGGGATTTCAGAATATCGCTGAACCTGATCAGGATTGGCAGCGAGATCCCGCGTTGCACGAGCTCGTCTACCAGCTCCTTCAAGTCGATGGCGGGCGTTCCGTCTCCACCCGGGTGAACGGTGAGGCTGCCTTTCTCGCTTATCGAGAAGTAGCCACCGCCCCAGTTGCGGATCGCGTAGGTATCGAGCGAATCGGCGACAGACCATCGTCTCAGCACGTCAGTACTCTTCATCTCTCTCTTTCTTCTATTCCCGCCGGAATAACCACCGCAGACGGTCGATAGCTCGTCGAGGACCTTTGCTACTTGGCGCGGAAGATGATCAGACCCCGAGTGGGATCATAGGGCGAGACCGCCACGGTCACGCGGTCGCCAAGAACCACACGGATGCGGTTTCGCCGCATCCGTCCGGCAAGCTGCGCGAGCACCTGGTGACCGCCGGCAACTTCGACGCGAAAATTCCCGCCCGCGGCAATCTCGACGACTTGACCTTCAAGCTGGACGTGATCGTCCCTACTCATTCGTTACGACGCTCCTTTGAGTCCGTTACGTATATACACGTTAGAGGGGCTCTTGCAAGTAAGGAACCGCTTTGAAGACAAGAATCTGTGCGGGACGGCAGGCGGGTGGGTGGTCGGGTGGTCGGGTGGTCGGGTGGTCGGCAGATGGGTAGTGTGAGTAGCGGCGAGCTAGGAGACTCTTCGAACGTTGGCTGCCTGGAGACCTTTGGGTCCCTGGATGATGTCGAATTCCACCTGCTCACCCTCGGCTAGGCTGCGGAAGCCTTCCGCCGCGATGGCAGAATGATGAACGAATACATCAGGCGCTCCCTC
>JAZDLZ010000549.1:0-8964 GCA_043801535.1 Pseudomonadota bacterium | reverse complement strand
GGTCGTTGTCTGGAGAAGGACGCTGTCAAGCGGCTTTCGGCTGCCGAGGTGGTCGAGGCGCTCGAGCGGCTGCTATCCGAGGGGCAGCGCCGGGTCGGGGTCGAGCAGAGTCCGTTCCGCGGGCTGTTTCCGTTTGCCGAGCGTCACGCTGGTTTCTTTTTCGGCCGCGATAGTGAGATTGCGCTCTTTCTGGAGAGCATGCGGGAGCAGGCGGTGCTGCCAGTGGTGGGTCCGTCGGGAGCAGGAAAGAGCTCGTTTGTGCAGGCCGGAGTCATGCCACGACTACGCGAACAGGGAGCGTGGACGATGCTCACCGTTCGTCCAGGGGCAGACCCGTTCGGGATGTTGGCGACGAGGCTGGCAGTAGGTCAGAGCAGCCGGCGAACAAGCGAGAGTATTGCCAGTATGGTTCGCACTTCGGATCTCGGCTCTCACGTTTTCGCGGCTGAATACGCGAGCGCTGGCCAAGGAGCAGAGCGGACACCGGCACCGATTTCGGCCGACCTCGAGGGAGCGCTGGCCAAACAGCTCTCCCAGTCTCCGGAGCTCCTGGGAGTGCTACTGCACGAGCTGGCAGGGGACGAGCGCTGCAAGGTGCTGCTGTTCGTGGACCAGCTCGAAGAGGTGTTCACCATGGTCGCGGACCGGGCAACGCAGGAGGCGTTTCTCCGTGCCGTGTGCGCGGTGGCGGACCATCCGTCGAGCCCAGTGCGGGCGGTGTTCACGATTCGCGACGATTTCCTCGGCTATCTGGAAGGTGGGCCGGAGGTAGCGACGGCGCTGGCCAAGGTCTTCGTGCTGCGGCGCCCTGGCAATGAGGCGTTGGAGGAGGTGCTGACCCGACCGTTGGCTACCGTTGGCTATTCCTACGACGATGCGGCGTTGGTGCCGGAGATGGTTCAGTCGGTAAAGAGCGAGCCTGCCTGTCTGCCGCTGTTGCAGTTTGCCGGCCAGATGCTGTGGGATCGCCGTGACAAGAACCGCCGGCTCCTCTGTCGGACTACCTACGAGGCGATTGGCGGGGTAGCTGGCTCGCTGGCCGAGCACGCCGACGGAGTCTTGGCGGGAATGACCGCGGCGCAGGTGGAGCTGGTCCGCCAGCTTTTCCTGCGGCTGGTGACCTCGGTGGGGACACGTCGGGTATTGTCAGTAGGAGTGGCCGTGGCAGGTCTCGGGCCAGGTGTCGAGGAGGTACTGGAGAAGCTAGTGCAGGCGAGATTGCTCACGGTGCGTCGGGCAGCCGAGAATCGACAGGCGCGAGCCGTGGTAAGGCGTGATGGATCGCGACCACGAAACGGCGGCAGCGGCGGCAGCGGTGGCGGTGGCGGTGGCGGCAGCGCCAGCGGGAGTAGCAGCGAGGCGGTACTCGAGCTGGTCCACGAGTCATTGGTGCGCACCTGGGCACGACTGGCGCGTTGGCTCGAGGAAAGCCACGATGAGCTGGCGGTCCTGGCAGAGATCAATCAGGCAGCCGAGCTATGGGAGAAGCGAGGCCGGCGCGACGAGGAGGTGTGGCAGGGAGACGCGTTGGCTGATGCCCGGCGCAAGTTGGCACGCCTTTCCACCAAGATGCCCGAACAGGTTGCGCTGTTCCTTCAAGCTGGCCTCCGCAAGGAGCAAGGGCGGCGGCAGCGCAAACGGGCAGCCGCCGCCGCGGCAATGGCGCTATTGGGGACTGCGGCCGTCGTTTCGTTGCTGGTTGCCCAGCGCATGAATGAGCAACGCCGGACGGCTGACGAACAACGCCGGCGTGCCGAGAGCGAGAGAGCACGAGCCGAGGAACGCGAAGCAGAAGCCCAGCGCGAAGGCGCCAGCGCGGCGCTGGGCCGTGGCGGGCTGGTGGAGGCGCGAGCGAGGCTGCGCAGCTCGCTGGAGACGCAGGACTCTCCTCTCGGGCGAGCGTTGTGGTGGAAGCTCGGCCGCGATTCGCTCGAATGGAAGGTCAGCCTCGGCAACGCTGGCTACGACGTGGCCTACGCGCCGGACGGCCGCACCGTGGCCGCCGCCAGTCACGATGGTCTGGTGTACCTCATCGACGCGGACACTGCCGACGTCCGTTTGCTGCGTGGCGAGACCGATTCGGTCACGTCGGTCGCCTTCTCGGCTGATGGCCGCTACCTTGTCAGCGGTCACATGGATGGAAAGGTCGTGGTCTGGGATTTTGTCGCAGGCGCTCCGCGGGTATTGACCGGACACCGCGACGCGGTCCTCCGTGTGGCGGTGAGCCCCGACGGGAGTCGCCTCGCGTCGGCCAGTCTCGACAAGACGGCGCGGATCTGGTCGTTTCCAGCGGGGGAGTCGGAACGAGTGCTCCAGGCAGCCGAAAAGGTCGGGACCGTCGCCTTCAGTCCCGACGGTGGTCTGCTGGCGACTGGTGGCGGCGACATGGTGATTCGGCTCCTCGACGTGCGCTCTGGCACGGAAGTCAGGCGTATCAGCGGTCACCAAGGAGGCATTGTGGACATTGCCTTCAGCCCCGATGGTACGACGCTGGCGTCCAGTAGCCAGGATCGTTCCGTTCGCCGGTGGAGCGTTCTCTCGGGTGAGCAGCTCGGGGTCATGACCGGGCACACGAGCGTGTCGCAGCTTCTTGCCTTCAGCCCTGACGGGACGATATTGGCGTCGGCAAGTGGGGACAAGACAGTTCGTCTCTGGAATGTGGCTCGCAGCGAGGCCATTCGTGCTCTTGTCGGTCATGGCGACTACGCGAGGGGAGTTGCATTCAGTCCAGATGGTGCTCGAGTGGCTTCCTCCAGCTACGACGCTTCGGTGCGGCTGTGGCGGCTTTTCGACAGCGATCGGGCGACAGCAGGCGATGGACCGCCAAGTGCGGGCGGGCAGGCTACCGGCGCGGTAGGCTCGACGACAGATGCCGGCCAGACGTCCGTCGATGGGCGTCGTAGCTGGCAAACACAAGGAGGAAGATACGCATCTGGGCAGGGGCAGGGGCACGGGCAGGGACAAGACCAGGGACATCGCTTGGCAGCAACGGGAGTAGGTTTCGACGCCGGCGGACGACAGCTCGTAACGGCGGGCTACGATCAGACGCTGCGACTGTGGAACGTGGAGTCGGGAACCGAGGAGCGGTTGTTCCTGGGTCACCGCGGCGCCGTGGAGACAGTGGCGTTGAGCCCGGACGGCAGGCTTCTCGCCAGCGGTGGGAGCGACCAAGCCGTGCACGTTTGGGAGGTCTCCTCCGGTCGATTGCTGCGGTCGCTACCGGGACACACGAATATCATTCGCAGCGTGGCATTCAGCGCGAGCGGCAGCACGCTCGCTTCTTGCAGCGCCGATCGAACGATCCGGTTCTGGGATGCTGCCACTCTGGCGGAGCAAGGCGAGCTGGTCGGGCACAGCAACGAGGTTCTCGGCATTTCCTTTAGTCCCGACGGACGGCAACTGGCGTCCGCCAGCTACGACGGAACTGTGCGAGCCTGGGAGATGGCTAGCAGGCGGACGATTGGGACTTTTGTGGGTGGTGGCAAGCTGCAGGCAGTGACGTTCTCGCCCGATGGCCGGCGACTCTACGCCAACGGCCACGACGGCGCAGTGCGGCGCTGGGAGATTGACAGTGGTGCTCAGCGGGTCTTGCTCGAGCAGTCGCGGCCACTGGGCGGCTACTTGTCAATCGATCCGAGCGGCCGGCGATTGGCAGTGCCGGCAGAGAACCAACTCCTCATCGTCGACGCCGAGAGCGGCGCAGCCGGCGTGCTTGGCCGTGGCTTGGGGAATTTTTCCAGAACTGCCTTCCACCGGGACGGACGGCTGCTGGCGGCTACTTCCTCCGACGGAACCGTTCGGCTCTGGGCACTCGAACGGGCAGTGCCCTATTGGCGGGCACCGGTGCTGTTGCGTGCGCCAACGCGCCTGTTCACTCATCGTGGATGGGTCGTGCTCGATACGCCGGACAGTGCCGTGCCACCGCCCGCGCTCCACGCCAGATGGGAGCAGGCGGTGGCGGAGCGAGGGGTTTTCGGGATCACAGATGCCGGGGACGCCGGGGACGCCGGGGAAGCTCGGGAAGCTGGGGAAGCCGGTGATGCCGGTGGCGTTGGGGCGTCGGTTGCCCAAGGCAGGCGACTGTGCCTTCAGGTGACCGGCGAGCAGATCGAGGAATGGACCGATACTCTCGTTCAACGCGCGGAGGTGCCAGGGATTACCGGTCTCGTGGCGATTCCGGATGGCTGCGTCAGCCTGGCTGGTGGAGAGGTCCGCATCCATCGGAACGGGCAGGCCACGTCTCTCGGACTGACCGACGCCACTGCCCTGGTCGGTCACGATGGCGAGCTACTGATTGCCGCTGGCCGGCGTCTACTCGTCGTCGACTCATCGTCGAGCTCGACGAAAGCGAGTCATGCGGTGGATGCGGGAGTCTCCGCGGTCGGGCGAGTAGCTGGCTCGTTGGCGCTCGGCTATCGGCAAGGTCACGTCGAGCTCATGAGCACCGTCGAGGCCGGCGCGCACCGTCGATCGTCTTTCAGCTTCAAGGGGACACCGTCGTGCGCGGTCACTCGCCTGCTTGCTGGTCCGGCCGGAACACTGGTCGGCGGCTTTGCCAACGGCGCCGTGATTCTCTGGAACCTCGCCGACGGTGCAGTTCTCGAGGAGGCCAAGCTGCACGGCCCGATTCGTCACCTGCTTTTCGCCGGTAGCAAGCTGGTCGCGGCGAGCGAGGTCGGGCAATTCTTACTATGGGATCTCGGCGCCTTGCAGCAGAGCTACTGCGAGCTGATGCGGCAGGTGTGGCGGACGGTTCCTGTCGTCTGGGAGAGTGGCCTGCCCGTGAGCAAACGATCGTCACCAGACCACCCATGTGCCAATGATCGGTGAGGCCTCGAGCAGCGTAGAGGAGAACGGTGTGCCTACATCTCCATTTCGACGCCGACGGCTATTTGGGTGACTGCGCCGTCGTAGTGACCGGACGCCGCGCGGATGCCTTCTTCGCCATATGGCGAGAGCACCACGATCTCGCCGCTACCGAGCGGGGTCTTCGCCGCAATGTGCTCGGTTCTTGCAACCGAGAGCGACACTGCTACTCCCTCGGTTTTCATCTCCACGCCAACAGCGACGGTGTGGGCGTCCAGACTGGGGAGCGCCGGCCCGAGCCAATCGGCAGGGGTAAAAGCACGATCGAAGCTGTAGCCGGCGGTGAGGACGACGAACCCGGGGACAAGATCGACCTCGACTGCGCCGCGCGCTCCATAGGTGTTGCGCAGCATCGTGCACGGAGGAATGTGCTCGAGCCGTCGAGGCTCGCTGGCGCGGTCCGCCGGTACTATTTCCACTCCGTCGACCGTCCATTGCGGTACGCGCCGCGCAATCCTGGCGAGGCTTCCCTCGAGCTCCAGAGCCCACCGTCGAGCCAAGAATCGAGCTCCGACGGTCCCTATCGCGGGTTGTCCGAGATACGCCTTTGCCGAGGCGCGCGAATCGACGACGCCAGCTATTCCCGGCCTTTCGGCGACGGTCCATCTGCTATTCCTGAGCTCGGGGCGTCCTGTGAAGACAGCGTCGGCGGAAACGAAGACAGTTGCGGCGAGCTCGAGCGGCACCTCTTCCGGCGCAACCAGAATCCCGAGCGAGCCTGCGGGCACGAAACGATCCTCGCCCGAGACGGAGAGGAGCATGTCGTATCTGGAGTCGAGCCCAGTCGGGTCCGCGGGCGAATGGCTGCTTCCTGCCCACAGCATTCTTTCTTCGGCCAGGGAAACATTGAAGGCCAAGGCGGCGCCACCAACCGCCAGCCAGGGCAGGACTCGGGCTGCCGCAGCCACGCCGATCCCCTGCCTTCGCAGCTTGAAGCTCACCGAGGCGTAGCGCTGTGGATGGGCGACGCTCTCGTCAGCAAGAACCGTATTGTAGTCTGGGGGCAGCGAGTAGGCGGTCGAGAGGAAGGTTGGCGCCAGATAGGCAACACCGAGCGTCAGGCGGCCAATTCCAAACTGGACGCCTGCCCAGCCAGTAAGCTCGGCGCCCGCCCGGCTTTCGACCTGCGGTGACGTAGCTGCAAAGCTTGCCTGATAGGATGCCGACCGATCGTTGAGCGACAGCCCAACCTGTGCTCGGGTAGTACTGCGGCGAGCAATGCCCGCCGGATTCTGGTAGAGCGCTCCTGCTCCATCACCGGAAACGACGTCTGCGCCGGCCCGACCGATGGCTCGGGCCTCGGTCCCAACAAGGTCGATTCCGTCGGCCACCGCCCATTGCTGGCCCGTAACCAGCACAAGCACGAAGATCGTTCGCGTACGCTGCACGAGTCCTCGGAAGCCCCGCGGCTTGTGGTCTAGCGTGCGCTGCATGTCGCTGGCAATCCACCCCCAGTCTAGTACAGCAATCCTGCCTGAACCCTGATGTTGGCTGCTGGTAGTGTGTCGCAGTACCTGCAGTCTAAGTACAGCAATCTTGCAATCCTGCCTGAACAGAGCGAGTCTTCGCAGCCGTGAGGACGCTGCTTGGATATTGCTGGGTGATTGTTAGCACAATCCTTAGCTGGCTCGTGCTGTTCATCGCCGTCATGGTGCGGCCGCGAATCGGTTTTTTCGAGCGCGTTGCGCGACTCTGGGCCCGCAGCATCCTGCGCGTGATGGGGATCACGTTGAAGGTTCGCGGCATGGAAAACCTCGGCGGGGTGTCCGGTCCGTTCATTTTTATGGCCAACCACCAATCCAACTTGGATGTGCCGAGCCTGATTGCGCTGGTTCCGGGAAGGTTCACCTTCATCGCCAAGGATTCGCTGCGCCGAGTTCCGTTCTTTGGCTCTGCCGCTCGGATCGGAGGCATCATTTTCATCGACCGCAGTCGTCGCAAGGACGCGTTCACGACTCTGGACAGGGCAGCGGAGACCATCCGGTCCGGACCGAGCGTGATTGTCTTTCCCGAGGGAACTCGTTCGCGGGACGGCAAGCTCCTCGAGTTCAAGCGAGGACCATTCTACCTGGCGATGGCAGCACGGGTACCGATAGTACCGGTCGCGATATCAGGTACTCATCGGCTGTTGCCTCCCGGTCGCCTGCGAATACGCAAAGGCGAGGCGACGATCGCATTCGGGAAGCCGATCCCCGTTGCCGAGAACGCCAGCTTGGCATCGCTCCAGAAAGACGTCAGGACAGTTGTCGAGAATATGGTCGTCGAGTGGACGGCGGCGACTTAGTAGAACACGTGCTCGAGGGTTAGCCCACAGGCAGGCGCAGTTCTCCCGGCGAGGCGGCGGTCACGGCTGGCCAGTGCTTCCTTGACGCTCTCGGGAGAGCGCCTGCCGAGACCCACCTCGATGAGCGTTCCAGCGATTACTCTCACCATGTTTTTGAGGAAAGCCGTTGCCTCGACGGAGATGACCACGAGGTTCTTCTGGTCTTCGGTGACTTCCAGCAGGCGTACAATCCGGACTGGGTTTCGGCGCTCGCAATTGGAGGCCCGGAATGCGGAGAAATCGTGCTCCCCGACAAGGTGGATCGATGCCGCCGCCATGACGTCCCGGTCAAGCTGCCTGCCCAGGTGCCAGGCGTAGCGCGCGTGGAATGGAGAGCGTTCTTCGCGTACCAGGATTCGGTAGACGTAGCGCTTGCCGCGGGCCGAATGTCGAGCGTCGAAATCGTCCTCGACCTGTTCGAGCGAAACGATCGAGACGTCGCCAGGCAGGATGGCGTTCAGTCCTCGCTTGAGTCCGAGGACGGGGATTCGCGTGGCAGTGCGGAAGTTGGCTACTTGAGCGCGTGCGTGAACACCGGCGTCGGTTCGCCCGGAGCCGCGGACGCAGCTCCAAGAGCCAGTGATTCGGGCGATCGCGTCCTCGAGAACCTGCTGAACAGTCCGATCCCGAGGCTGCCGTTGCCAACCAGAAAAATCGGTTCCGTCGTACTCCACGACGAGCTTCAGGTTAGTCGCCCGGTGAGAATAATCTGTCCATCTTCGACGGCGATCCATCCCGGCTGGCGGCGTCGCTCGTCGGTTACATACCGAAGGGTATGCGCCCTCCTCGCTCCTTACCATCCGGGCGCCTCACCGTCGAAACCTGGACAGATTATTCTCACCGGGCTCCTTACGTAGCTGTCCGGCGCCTTTGACCTCGACTTGAACAGGAGCCTTTGCGTCGCGGTGGCAATGTTTGTCGAAAAAGTCCATGTTCGAGTCGCCGCCTCGGCCCACGACAAAGTCGACAAAGTCGCCAAAGTGTCAATACTCGAAGCTCAAACCTGCGGTCCAGAAGAGGTCACCGACGTGCAATCTGTTGCTCGTGCCCAGGCCTGACATGTCGGCACAGGTGACTTCGAACAGGAACCCAACGTGGTCGACCCCCCAATCGGTGCGCATGCTGCGCGCTGCTCCTGGATCGAGGGCGTCGGCGCGGAAGAGCAGCCCGAGCGAGCCATGCCAGCCCAGGGTGCCGCCTCGCGCCTTGCCGTTCCTTGCGGTGCGCGACAGCGAACCGTCGCCTTTGGTCGCCCACCAGATGCCGTAGTCGAGCCCCGCTTTCACGTAGGGAACCAGCGGCAGCACGGTCTCGTCGGCAATCCAGGTGAAGCGATAGACGAGCGAAGCAGCTAGCGGAAGGAGATGGAACGCGGTTTCGTCAGCACTAGCCCGGGCATCATAGTCTGGCTCTCCGTTCGCCGTCTGCTCGAACGCCTGGGCTTTGTTGCTCATATAGCCGAGACCAAGTGCCACGCCAAATTGACCATATGGCCACAGAAGGAAGCGGTCGATCTCGAGCTGCACCATCGTCGATGCGCCAGAACCGAAGGTCGTTTCGTAGGGCTTTCCGACCAGCCCGGGCTCGCTGTCGATGCTCGGATAGTAGGGACCAGCCTTGACCTCGACAATCCCGGTGGAGCGACGACCGTCGTCGTCCTCTTCGATGGCGGCGGAGTCCTCCAGAAACGTCTGGGCAGCCGCCGAGGAAGAGACAATACCGTGCGGGAGCACGATCATCGCGATGACAATCGGCAGATCCCGGCGCGGGTCGCG
>JAZDLZ010000515.1:0-4666 GCA_043801535.1 Pseudomonadota bacterium | reverse complement strand
ACCGTCGCGCCGCCGATTGCTGCGGCGAGAATAGCACCTCGAAAGAGGAATGGAACAAGGAACTAGGGACTAGGCACAGGGAACAGCACAACCAACGGCTTTTGTTCACACCCGTCGATGAGTCGAAAGGGGAGGCTCCCTCTCTTGGCTAGGTTGCTCCGGCTTCCTTTTCGAGTAGCTCCAGGATTGCGTGGGATTTTTCGCGTACCCGGCGGCGAAGCTCCTTTTCCATGCGCTTGGTCTGGAACAGATCATCAGCAATGTTGAGCGCCGCCAGGATTGCCAAGGACTGCGTCGCCACGGTCTTCGACCCTTTGCGCGCCTCCTCGAGCTTGTCGGTAACGAATTCCGCCAAGGAACGTACGTAGCTTTCGTCTGCGTCGGTCCTGACGGTGAACCGTTGTCCGGCGATGTCTACGCTCAATGATCTTCTCACCGGCGGTGTGTCCTTGTCGATGTCCCTGCGATTCGGTTCGTGCATGATAGCGGCCGAGCACGACCAGTCAAGGATCGGAATCCCCTGGAACGGCGCAGGAATGCTTGCCGCCGCTTTTGGGATGCTCCAAAGCACTTGTTTTTCTGATTTGGGCATGGCAAGGTGCAGCGTCCGAGAGGGACAGGATGGGAATGGCAGTCGGGTGCTACTCGGAGGTGTCGGAACAAGGTGACTATATGAGCCCATAGCTCAGCAGGTAGAGCAGCGGGCTTTTAACCCGTTGGTCGCAGGTTCGATTCCTGCTGGGCTCACCGAAGTAGTCTGGTGGTCGTATTGAAAATCAGGCAAGACCCCATCGTCCAGCTGGCCCAGGACACCGGCCTTTCACGCCGGCGACGCGGGTTCAAATCCCGCTGGGGTCGCCAGTTTTGTTGAATGATTCCGCCATCTTGGACACACTGTGCCACCGGTGTGCCAGGCTCCACCCCTAAGCCCCACCTTCAGTTTGGCCACTTCGTCACATAAAGAGCCCCAGGGCAACGTGGTGTAGAGATCCACGATGTCACCCTGGGGGCCGTGCGTTACCCAACGCAAGATGTCCTTTCTGGCCCCGTCACCCAAGCACAGGCTAATGAACGTCCGCCTCATGTCGTGGCCCCTGCGATGCCGGAACCCCAGGAGGGCTAGATCCTCCTTGAACGCTCTAGCTGCGTCGGTCTGATCCCGCGGTTGAAACGTCCGGGTAGGGACAATGTAGTCACCGGCAGAAGGTGCCCTGTCATAGGTCGCTGTCCATCCGCTGAGGCGCCATTCGGCGAGGATCTTTGCCAGTGACGGATGAACGGGAACAGCACGCGGTCGTTCTGTTTTTACTCCCTTGACCCGGCCACGTTTAGAGTCGAATGCCGCAGTGACTGCCATTCGGTGGAGCGGTTGGGCGGCGGCGTCGATTGACTCCCATCTCAGAGCCGCTGCTTCACCATGACGAAGACCAGCCAATGCCTTGAGCGCATACAGGACTCGGCGATCGGTTGGGATGCGTTCGTCGCTGATGATCCGCTCTACCTCTTCTCTCGTAAAAACCGCTGTGGCTCGCCAGCCAGGGTTGGCGTCGACGTTTTTGGGCATGTCGGAGCGTCGGAGCACGCATGGATTCGAGGGGGATGAATTCGTCCGACACGGCATCATGAAAGAGGACGTGCAGCAGGCCATAGACATGACGAATGGTGCGAGGCGCAAGAGGCTTCCCGGATTTGCTGCCCTCGACCGCTTTCAAGGATCGAACGAGATCTCGGATATGGTGCGGACGAACGTCCGCCAGGAGCAAGTGACCTAGCGTGGGGAGGGCATAGCGCTTGATTCGGCTTTCGTCATCAAGGACGCTGCCAACCTCGCGTGCCCTACGTTCGGCAATCCACTGTTTGAAGTAGCGGGCCAACGTGAGAGGCCCGCTACCATCCGGGCCCCTGGATTTGACGATCTTCTCTTCGATGGCTGAAAGCACAACCGCTGCTTTCGCTTCCGGTTCACTGGCTGGAATCTTTGTCGATTGGCGGTGCCGCGTTCCGTCTGCGTCGAGGTAGTCAATCCACCAGAGTCCACCACGCTGGTAGACCCGGCTCATGACTTCCTCTTCTTAGGCTGGCTGACCTCGGGCAAGGGACCTTCTTTGGCATCAGCGCGCGCCTCTCGAATGAGCAACGACAGCGCCAACGAGCTAACAGAGAGTCCTTTTCGCTCGGCGAGCTCGCTGATGAGGGCATGCTGCTCCGGGGTGCAACGAATCATGATCGCGGAAGTCTTTTCGGCCATAGACCCTCCAATCTTCCCAGACAGAGCAGGGCCTTGGAAAGCCCTGAAGTTGTGGTGTTGTGGTGAGCAGCTAGGCTGCCATCTCCTCGAGGGCAAGCCGGAACCTACGCCATGGCAGCGTCCAGGCGGCGATCGGAGCCGGGCAGCGCTCGGCTTCTTCTTCCTGGGCAACGCACGCCAGCCGGAGAGCCTCTGCCCAGTCGCCTTGTTCAGCCGCTGCAAGCGCCCGTCGACCTGCCATGGTGGCGGCCAGGCTGCTACTGCTGGGGATGGTAGGAAGTCGGTGTCTCGTCGTCATGTTTCCAGCATAACGCTCTGCTAGAAAAACGCAAGACCGAAGTGCATGGGCTTCTTGCACCGGGTTTCATACCTGGAAGGATAGCGGGGAATCCTCGAACGCGCGCGCGTTCGGAAGATCAGTCGGTGCTTCGAGTGTGCGGCGGTTCGATTGCGTCCTGGACGCAGGCGCGAAGGTCGGCGAGCTCCTCGGCGGCCAGGTCGAGCCGGTCGTGGTGAAGGTGCTCCCGGATTGACGCCGTCGCGCTTTCGATGGTATCGAGCCATGGCACTAGCTGGCCAGCCACGGCCAGGCGGGAGAACGTCCGTTGGTCGCCAGTTAGCGCGGACTCGAGTGCAACGCGGATGGTTCTGGCGAGAGCGATTGCGGCCTCAAGCTCGGCAGTGTCACTTTCCATGGTCTTCTCCCTGGCTGGCTGGCTAGTTGGCGCCTCGAGCTCGAGGCGAATCCATCACGTCGCGAAGGCACGTGAGCATCTCGATGAGAGTCGAGAGATCATCGAAAGCTCGATCCGCCTCATCGTTGAAGTGCTCACGACATGCTGCTGCCATCGCAAGGCAATCGCTGATCCGGTGTGAGAGCTGGCCAGTCGCGGCCAGTCGCACCAGTGCGCGCTGGTGCGACGCCTCGAGCTCGGCGAGAGTATCCCCCGTAGCAACGTCAATCCGCATGGGGAGCTTCCTCCTTCTTGCCGGCCAGTCGGGTGAGCGCACTATGCAGTGTCTCGATGCCGGCCAGCGCAGACGAGACGTTCGGCAAGGGTCGGCCGAAGCGAAGCTCCGCGCGGAGCTTCGCGCGAATGGTTCCCGCGAGTGCAGCACAAGCGTCGAGCACTTCTCGAACGCGCGCGTTCGGAGCACCGCGGGGCTGTCTGGCTGCAAGTGGTGCGCTCATGACTGCTCCCGCCGGGGAGCTTGCTCGGCGCGTTGCGCGGCCTCGTACTTGAGGCGGAGCGTTTGTCCTTTTGAAGTGTCGCGCATGAATCGATCGATCATGGTTTCCCGCTGAAGGCCTAGTGTGGAGCCCCACTCCTCGGCAGCGCCGAGAATCTCTCGCCAGATGCGCTCGGCCTCGAGGTTGTCGGACTTCTCGACGGTCGGCTCGTCGGGCACCGCTGCCTCGTACTCTCGATAGAGCGCTCGACCTTCGTCGGTCGCGAGGAAAACGGAGATTGCCTGCTCTCGGGTCAGCCCAGCGTTCGCCTTGCGCAGCGAGGCGCCAGCCTCGATTCTCGACCAGACCTCGGACTGGCGCATCAGCACAGGCGCGTTGAGGCGATCCACCTCTGCCAGGGTCCGGTCGAGCTTGGCGAGCGCGGCGCTACCTCGCGCCATTGTTCGCTGGTGGTCAGCGAGGCAGTCTGATGCCTTCTTGATGCTTCCCTGGATGTTTCGGGTCAATTCGGATGCTTGGGACATGTCTATTGCCTTTTCGCGTCATTAGACGCATTGCAATGCAGGTTGACATAGCATTGAGTAATCGAGTGTAAAAAGACGGTAATCGAAGCATTCCAGCACGCAACCGCGGAGCACCTGGTTGCTTGGCGGCGTCTGGCCAAGTCTGGCGCACTATGGCGCATTCTGTGACCAGGCGACGCAGCTTGGCGTAGTGCGACGCAGGGCAAGGAAATCTGGCAGCAAGGCCTGCATACGGCCGCCCCTGGCGGGTTCCCGCACCTCAGGACGCACAACAGCGGAGTCCAGAGCTTCTGTGGGTATCCTGACGCAAGCGGACGGCATCCGGCCGACCTTGACGGAGTGCCGCGCCTTTCGGGCGCCAGCCACGCAGCCTAGCACAGCGCGACGCAATCTAAGGTCACCTGGCAGCGCATGGCGGGAATCTACACACGACGTGCGCACGGCCTGCACTTGGCCGCCTGTGGCGGACTCTCGCGGCAGAAGCCGATCACCATTGGCCACGCAGCCGAGGCACGGGACCGCTGATCCACTCATCCTCGCCAGCAGGAGAGACTGGCTCCGGCTCCGGGCCGGAGCTCTTGTCGCGGAGTCGATCGGCATCGGCGCGGAGCAGACGCTCCGCTTGATAGATGCGGCGCTTCGAGCTCGTGGCGGCAATGGTGCGCGCGAAAGAACGTAGCTCCTGCGAGTGCGGACGGTCAG
>JAZDLZ010000480.1:0-3047 GCA_043801535.1 Pseudomonadota bacterium | reverse complement strand
TCGCTTGCTTTTCGAGGTCTGTACCGCGCTGGGCCGGATGGTACGCTGTGGGGAGGGACTTGACGACAACGCCGGAGTCATCGAGTTGTTGCAGAAAGTCAAGGCGCAAACCATGGATTTGGGCTGCCGTATTCCAAAAGCAATAGACGAAGCAGTCCACTTGCTGTCCGACGCCAGCCTGGATCCCGCTGAAGTATCGCGAACGCCAGAGTATTCTTGTGCATTTGGCAAGGGGCAGCAGTACATGAGCTTCCAGAAGACGTCTTGTGATTGATCGCTGATCGCTTGCGGACCATTGTTGCGTTGCGTGCAACCACCAGCTGAAAAGCGCTGGAATACCAGGAGTGATTAGCTGGCAGTCGCAACGACCAGGCAAGGAATCTGACCCATGTTGGACGCTCGATCGAAGGAACTACGAAAGACGATTCTGGCCATGCTGTGGGCGGGAGGTCGCGGTCACTTGGCCCCAGCTCTCTCGGTGGTGGAGATCCTGCGCGTTCTCTACGATGACGTCTTGCGCTACGATGCTGGTCGTCCCGAAGAGCCGGACCGCGACCGCTGCGTCCTGAGCAAGGGCCATGGCTGCATGGCGTTATATGCCATCCTCGCAGACAAGGGATTCTTCCCCCGCACCGAGCTCCAGCGGTTCTGCAAGGCCGATGGCATTCTGGGCGGGCACCCGGAACGCGGCAAGGTGCCCGGGGTCGAGGCCTCGACTGGTAGCCTGGGACACGGGTTGCCAATAGGCGTTGGCATGGCGTTGAGCGCACGTCTCGATCGCTCGAGCCGTCGAGTGTTCGTTGTCCTCGGGGACGGAGAAGCCAACGAGGGATCGAACTGGGAAGGCGCCCTGTGCGCGGCCAAGCATCGCCTCGACAACTTGACAGTAATAGTGGATCGCAACCATCAGCAGTCCTACGGGGACACTTGCGAAGTACTGGATATCGAACCGTTCGCCGACAAGTGGCGATCCTTTGGTTGGGAACCGCGCGATGTCGATGGCCACGACGTTGCTGCGCTGCGGAGCGCACTGGCCTCGCTCCCTCTGGCTCCTGCCAAACCGTCTGCGCTCATCTGTCACACAGTGAAGGGCAAGGGCATTGCATCGGTCGAGCGCAACCTGGCGTGGCACCACAAGAATGCTCTGACGGACAACGAATACCACGACCTGGTGCATCAGGTGGATACCTACCATGCGTAAGGCGTGCCTTCGTATGGTCCACGAGCTTGCCCGGCAAGACCAGCGGGTCATTTTCGTTGGCTCTGACCTGGGAGTCGGGACTCTCGAGGAGATGAGACGCGAGTTTCCCGAGCGTTTCTTCATGGAAGGGATTTGCGAGCAGGCCATCATTGGCATGGCAGCCGGGCTGGCGATGGACGGAAAACATCCTTACATCCACACCATCGCCACTTTCCTTTCCCGCCGGTGTTTCGAGCAGCTAGCTCTTGACCTGTGCCTCCACAACCTCAGCGTGTGTCTCCTCGGTACTGGCGGAGGCATGGTCTACACGCCACTTGGACCAACCCACGAGGCCATCGAGGACCTCTCCATTCTTCGCTCCTTGCCGAACATGACCGTCGTGGCTCCGGCAGATGCAGAGGAGATGAAACGGGCGATGCGGGCCTCGCTGCATCATCTTGGCCCTCTATACATTCGTCTTGCCAAGGGCGGAGACCCCGTGGTCACGACGGACATGCCATTCGCCATCGGCAAGGCTGTTGCCATTCGACCGGGCGGCGAGGTGCTGCTGGTCACTACCGGAATCACTCTCCAGATTGGTCTTGGGACTGCGGATATTCTGCGCGCGCGGGGAATCGAGACCTCTGTCTTGCACATGCCGACCATCAAGCCGTTCGACACTGACGGATTCCTGGCTGCCGCCTCCCCTGCGCGGGCCATTGTGACGCTCGAGGAGAACACCATCGTTGGCGGGCTGGGCAGCGCTTCTGCCGAGGCTCTCGCCGAAGCTGGATTGCCGCCGTCTGCTGCACCCAGGCGATTCCGCCGCCTCGGTATTCCAGATGTGTTTCCCGACCACTACGGTTCGCAGGCCAGTAATCTCGCTCGCTACGGCCTGGATGCGGAGAGCGTCGCGACTACTGCCTGCGAGCTGTTGGCCCGGGTCGCGCCACAGTGATGATGCGTGAACCGCTGGCGCGAATCCAGACATCGGCGAGGACCCTAAAACGGCGATAGTGACCACGAGCGCAGCGCGGCTTCGCCGCGCGGAGCGAGTCGCGGCGCTGCACCAATTTGGTGATCGCCCGGAATTGCTCCGGCGCCATGTACGCTGGAGTTCCCTGCACTGTCCCTGCCACGGTGAGATGGCGAGGCACCATCCCCTCCGCCACTTCGCCAGCGACTCCGGGTGCCACGTCATCCGCACCTTCCGCGCCGGCGCCCTGCGCGCGTGCTTTCTCATCGGTCGCCGCAGCTGCGGCGCTGGCTCGCGGCGCAATGGCCCGCACCTTCGCCAGCCCGAGATCGACGATCCGCAGCCGGCCGTCCTTGGCCAAGACAACATTCTCCGGCTTCAGATCGCGGTGCAACACCCGATGCCGGTGCGCCTCGACGAGAGCCTGGGCAATCGCCAGCCCGATGCGCAGCGACTCCCGCACTCCCGGCCGCTCTTCTTCCATCCGCTGCCGCAGGTTCTGCCCTTCCAGGTACTCCAGCGCCAGTGTCTCATCGGATTTCGACATCGGTCACAACCTCCTTCGCCGTATGCGCCCTCCTCGCTCCTTGCCCGCCGCGCGCCTCGTGTCCCATCTTGGCAAGATATACCGCCAACGGTCATGATGTGAGGTTTTACGAACGCCTGGTGGTGTGTAGCTACAACGCGCAGCCCGGTCACGGTCACGGTCACGGGCGACGGGCCGGGAATCAGTGAGCTTGGCTGATCGTAGTCTGACGCATCCCCTCATTTCTTTCGGTCGACGTAGTCGTGGACTTGGTCTTTGACCGCGACGTGGACCTGAACTTGGACGTCCAGTCGATGACTCGGGTCAACGCTTGCCGACCAAGTGCAGGTCGAGGTTCAGGTCAA
>JAZDLZ010000476.1:0-5687 GCA_043801535.1 Pseudomonadota bacterium | reverse complement strand
CGAATCGCTGACGCCTATCAGCATCTCGCTCTTGCCGCCGCTTTCGTTCGGACGTGGGAAGGCCAATCTCGTTGCCCTCAATATCGTTGCCGGCCATTCCTCGCGACTGGAAGGCGTCGAAGTACGTGGCCTCGTCGGCATCAACGATCGATCGGTCCGAGGCTGGCAGATAGCTGGCGGCGCCAATATCGTCGGCGGACCAGTGTTCGGCGGTCAAATCGCTGGCGGCGTGAATCACGCCCGCGGCGCTGTCGCCGGCGTGCAAATCGCCGGCGGCGTCGACTATGCGGGCGCTGGCGTCGTCGGTGCCCAGGTCGCCGGTGGAGCGGCAGTGGCAGGCGACGACGTGTATGGGGTGCAGGTCGCCGGTGCCGCCACCGTCGCGCGCGCTGGTCTCGTCGGCGCCCAGATCGCCGGAGCAGTGGCGAGCGCTGGCAAGGATGTCCGCGGCATTCAGGTCGCCGGAGCGAGCTCGATCACGGCCGGTCACCTCGAGGGCGTGCAGATTGCCGGTGGCATGAACATCGCCGGTGGAGTGAGCGGTCTGCAGATTGGTGTCGTCAATATCGGTGGCGTCGTCGAGGGCGGCCAGATCGGTGTCGTGAACATCGCCAGCTCGGTGCGCGGCGTTCAGATTGGCGTCGTAAACCTTGCCAAGGACGTCCAAGGCCTGCCGGTGGGCGTGCTGAGCTTCGTGCGCGACGGTCGCATTGCCCTCGAAGCGTGGGGCGGCGACAGCACCTTCGGCAATCTGACCCTCAAGCTGGGTACGCGATGGGTGCACTCGCTGTTCAACCTCGGTCTGGCTTCTCTCGAGATGGATCGCGACGAGCGCTGGACTCTTGGCGCCGGATTTGGCGCTCACTTCGATCATCCCGGCCGGAGCTACCTGGATATCGACGCCAGCGTGGACAGCGTGCGCAGCGGGCTGCGCCTCGAGGAGTCAAACGAGCTGCTGTGTCGATTGCGGATGACCGCCGGATTGGAGCTCACCAGCCGCCTGGCGGTCTTCGTCGGTGTGGGAGTCGGCGTCTTCGTGTCCGACCGTCTCGGCTCGTGCGGAATCTGCGGTCCATCCCTGGCGCCTTCGCGGACGTATCAGGGCAACGGAGCGGTCGTCCGGATTTGGCCCGGGCTGGTAGCGGGGATTCGGATCTAAACGATGAGGATGAGACGATGCCGGCTAATGTGGAACGAATATACAGAGGATCGCGATGCTAACCACAGTGGTAACACCGATCCCGGCCAAGATACTCTTCTGTGCATCGTGTGCCGTCACCTCGGCGCGTTGGATCTCGTCGAGGCGAAGCTGCACCATCGAATCCTTTCCGCGAATCGTGACGGAGTCTTCGGTGTTCTCGACGATTATTGGATGACGGAACTCGTATCGCTGGCCAGTAGCAGTCTCGACTGCCGCGTCGAGCTCGCCTTTCACTTCTAGCGTCGTTCCTTCGGGAGTAATGAAGTGCCGCACCGAGGCCTGGGTTATCGGCGTAGTGGTGCCGGGTCGGTAGGTACCGGCGGTGTATCCTCCCCCGACGGAGGACGGTGCAATGTACGTTCCGGGTGTGTGCACCGAGCCAATTGTCGCCACGTACGAGCCATTGAGCTTGGGCAGCTCGGAGGGGTGGATGAGATAGGTGCTGTAGCAGGACGAAAGGCAGGCTAGCAAACCAATGATGGTTGTAAGGCGCAACATGGACATGGGCCGCACTCTACTCATGCGAGCGCTGGCATTCAAGGGGTAGTCAGCAGCCTGCCGACACAGTCACCCAGCGCCTTGTCGGTCATTGGCTTGGCGAGAAAAGCCTGGGCGCCGAATTCCTCGGCTCGCTTTCGTTCGGACAGTGACGATCTGGAGGAGATAACGACGATTGGCAGGGAGCGCAGAAGAGGGGAGCGGCGGACGAGACGCATGAGTTGGTAGCCATCGAGGTGAGGCATCTCGAGATCGGTTACCAGGAGCCGGTACTGCTTTTCGTGGAGTTTTTTCCACGCCTCCGCCCCGTCGGCAGCGCTATCGACGGCGTAGCCGTTGCTCGCGAGCATTGATGTGACGGCCTTGCGAATCGTCGGGGAATCGTCCACCAGGAGGAGCCTCGGTTCGTCGGGCTCGACCGAGGTGGCCGTCGTCATCGTCGTCATCGTCGTCGCTGGCGTGACGTTCGCTGGCGCCTGGCGTTGCTCGGTACCTCCAGTTCTTTCGACGCCGCCAGCGCCACCAGCGCCACCAGCGCTCCTGTCGGTCTCGACGGGTCCGGCGTCTTCGTTGCCCACAAGCCCTCCGGCGTTCGACGTCGATTGGGGGCCGGCGGTGGGAGTGCTGCTGGTTGCGGTTGGCCGTTCACTCGGGTCGTCGGTGGTCTGTCCACCAGGCCAGGCTGTCCGCGCCAGTGCCGCGGGATCGAGAATGAGCTGGACTTTGCCCGCTCCGCTGATGGTGGCGCCGGCATAGAGCCCGAGAGGGGCGAGCAGGGGACCAAGGTTTTTGACCACGATCTCGCGAACACCGATCATTTTGTCGCAGGTACAGCCAAAGCGCTGGCCCGTGTACTCGAGCACGGCCACTGGCAATTCGGCGGAATCGGCGGGCACGGTGCTTCCGAGAAGCTGCTGGAGACAGACGAGAGGAACGATTTCGTCCGCGAGACACAGGCTCGCCGGAACGCCAGCGACGCCCGTGGTGACGCCCGTGGCGACGCTCAAGGTGGCGGTGACGTGGATACTGGGAATCGCGTATACGTTGGCACCAACCTTGAAGAGAAGGGCCTGGGCAATAGCAGTGGTGAGCGGCAGACGGATTGCAAAACGAGTACCTGCTCCGAGGCTGGATGCGACCGTGATGTCGCCCCCGAGACGGGTAATCGTCTCCCGTACTGCGTCGAGGCCGACCCCGCGGCCGGCGACTTCGTCGTCGGCAATTCGAGAGCTCACCCCGGCCTCGAATATCCGGGCCATCACTTGCTCCTCGCTGGCGGCTCTTGCTTCGACGAGGGTCATCTGGCTGTTCGCCACCAAGGCACGGCGGAGGGCTTCGGAGTCGATTCCAGCCCCGTCGTCGGCGACCTCGAGGAAGACAGAGTCGCCTTGGTGGCGAGCGCTGATCGAGACCCGGCCCGCTGGCGGCTTGCCTCGTGCCGCCCGCACTTCGCTGGACTCGATGCCGTGGGCGACCGCGTTGCGGAGGATCTGAATCAGCGGATCGGTGACTTTGTCCACGACCGCCTTGTCGATCTGGATCTCCTCGCCGGAGGTCACGAGCTCCACTCGTTTCTTCAGCATGCGGGCAGCCTCGCGTACCGGTCCGGCGCGGCGCCGGAAGAGATGCCGCATCGGCAGCATGCGGATCTGGGTGAAGCCGTGCTGAAGCGTGGAAGTCGTGCGCCGCAGCGCATCGGTGTCGCCGAGCAGGTCGGCTCCGCCGTGCAACAGGTTCGAGAGACCGCCGGCAAGCTGAGCCTCGATCTCCTCGAAGCTGGCAGCAAGCGTCGCCAGCTCTGTCGGTGCTGCGTCGCGTGCCCTCAGGGAGGGTATCAGCGACTTGAGAGAGGCGCGGGCCTGGGAGAGACCGCGAACAACGCTCTTCAGTTCCTGGACACGGCGTTCGATGCGAGTGCGGTCGACAACGAGCTGGGCGATATGGTCGTTCAGCTCGTCGAGTCGTATCGCGTCGACCCGGAGGGTGTTGGTGTCTTCTTGCCGGCGGTCGAGCCGTCTGCGACGCTCGTCCACGCCGCCGAGGTCTTCGTTGATGATGATGACTGGGCTGCTGCTCGGATTGCCCTGCCAGACGCCGGGTACAGCCGACGATCCGGAGGAATTCGTCGTGCTCTGCGCCGCGGGCAATCGATCGGAAGCCTCGTAGCCGACCGAGCGCTCCATCGACGTCCGGTCTTGCTTGCATGCTTCGTGCTGGCTCGGCCGGGGATGATCGCTGGCGACCGCCACCGGAGCGGGAATTCGGCGTGAAGACTCGCCCGGCAAAGACGCCGTCGACGCCGCCGAGGCTGGTGCCGGCGCCGATGCCGACACGGGCGTAGGCGTGGACGGGGGCGTGGACGCCGGTGCCGGAGCTGTCTTGCCTGCCATTACTGACGGCACTGAAAGCGATGCGAGTCCATCCGAGTGTTTGGCGATGTGCTCGATCGCCACTAGCTCTTGGCCAAGCCGAACGGCAAACGGCTCGACCGCGGCAGGATTCTCGGAGGTCTGGACAATCTCGCGTAGAGTATCGACAGCCCCGATGAGGAGATCGATGGGGAGCTTCTCAGGCTGTAGACGCCCTGCCCTGACCTGAGTGAAGAGTCCCTCCAGGCAATGCGCAGCTTTCGAGACAGCAGCGAGGCCAACCGTGGCTGCCGAGCCTTTGAGAGAGTGAGTCGTACGGAGAATCTCGGTCACCGGGAGGGGACGTCCTTTTCTCCTCTCGCATTCCGATAGCTCGGAAGTGATCTTGTCGAGGTGGTCGTATGCCTCGTCGAGAAAGAACTGGCGGAGTAGCCTCGCCTCTTCGGCATCGAATCCGCTCCCCGGTCCGAGGGCGCCGAGATCCACCGAGACAGCAGAGGCAGCATTCGCCCAGCACTCGGCGGAGTCCGGTTGCGGCGTGGGCCGTGTTCGGTGCGATGGACAAGCGGGCTGGTGCGGGCCAGGCGCAGCCGATCCCAATCGAGCGGATACCGATGGCTCGGTGTCTTCTCCTTCGGGCGCAGGACTCGGAATGGCTTCTGCATCGGCTGATCCGGAGGAGAGCTGGTCGCTTGTCGGAGGCGGTGCGACGCGGGCAGCTCCCGATGCCTCGAGCTTCCTCGAGGTCGCGGCTTTTCTGCTCTCCCGTGGGCCGTATGGCGGCGCTACACTATCGGCCAGATCGGCTAGCAGGACTGCTAGCCGGTCGAGCGCTGCCGGGAGCGCCGGAAGCTGGCCTCGGTTCAGCAATTGCTCGATCTGCTCGGCTATCTGTTGGATGCTGGCAATGCCGAGTAGCGCTGCACCGCCCCAGAGCTTTCGTGCAACCTCGAGACGTTCGTGTCTGGGCAGAGCTCTGTCTTCCAGTAGGCGGAGGCAACCGCGCGCCTCCTCGAGGAACAACAGGACGGTTTCGGGATCGGTGGGAGGAGTGCTCAACTTTCGACCTTCGACGGGGTGCTCGATCCGCTCGCCGCTGCCTCGCCTACCTGGATGCGGGCAGTCTCGAGAAGCGCTGGAGGGTCGAGGAGGCGGACTTCCATGCCTTGTTTGTCGACGAGGAAGCCCGGATCCCTGCTCGAGACGTCGAGCGTGCTCACTTCGTCGATACGATCCACTGCCAGGCCTGCCTTGATGCCGGCAGCATCCAGGAGCACGATGGTGTCTCCTGGCACGGGAATGCGCAGCGGCGGCTGCGGTGCTTCCCCAATGCCAGTCAACAGCGGGGGCGCCAACACCACTGGGACAATCGCACCGCGGAAGTTGACCGCGCCGGCAATACTGCGCGGGGCAGTGGGCACCGGCGTCAGATGAACGAGCGAGAAGATCTCTTGCACCCAGCGAAGCTCGATGGCGTAGCGCCGGTCACGAAGGACAACGAGAACGATGTTCTTCATCGACGGCAGCGACTCTCAGCGCGGCCCGCGGGCCGCAACCAAAGAGCAGCCCGCGCGCCGCGCTGTCGATCTAACGGGGCGTGCCGCCCCGCCCCGTCGAGG
>JAZDLZ010000475.1:0-2062 GCA_043801535.1 Pseudomonadota bacterium | reverse complement strand
GTCCCCAAGAGTCGAATCGGACATCGTCTAGCTTCCCCGACGGACCGCGACCCGAGCAATGAGACGGGAGCTCGTAATGGCCGCGCACCAGACCGCGCGATCGAGACTCAACTCGAACGCCTCGCCGCGATTGGGGCAGGTGAGTACCGATTGCTGCCCAACCCAGCCACAGTGCCGGTTTCGACCGGTCAAAGACAGATTGCCTTTTCTGCTTGGGCACGCCGTCATGTCGAGGCTGGGCTGGATTCGTTGCGGGCCCGCACCTTTGCAGCCGAGATGGCCGGAGCGAGGTTGGCTCTGCGCAAGCATCTTCTCCCCGACCCTGCGACCCTCGATGATACTGATCGCCGGATTCTCGAAGCAATGGCTGCTCCCCGTCGTCTCGACGAGCTCGAGCATCAGGCGCGCTCGCCGCGGCTTCGCCTACTGGCCTTTCTCCATTTCCTTCATTCGGTCGGGGCACTCGAGCTCACTGGTGTTGCTGCGCGGCCTGTGCCCTTGACTACCCAGCAGCAGCGCTTCGCGCCGCTCGAGCTCGGCCACACTGGTGTTGCTGCGCGGGGGCTGTGCCCTTGACTACGGTGGCGATCGCCAGCACTTCTCGTCTCGAAGAAGCCTCTCCGAGCTAAATGCGCTTGGCAGCGCATCGAAGTCGGCGTATTTCTGGATACGTTCATCAAGGCTTCGAGACCTCGATCGCCCACAAGCGGAGGAGATGTGGCTCCCGCCGGAAAAATTCGCGTTTTGATCGTCGACGACTCGGTATTTATGCGAGGAGCTATCCAGAAAATTCTGGAAGCTGATCCTCGTCTCTCAGTGGCGGGCCTCGCCCGTGACGGACTCGAATGCGTGGAGCAGGTTGAATCTCTTCGGCCCGATGTGGTTACCCTCGACTTGAATATGCCACGCATGGATGGCGCCGCTGCACTCCGTTTGATCATGCGGCGAAGGCCGACGCCGGTCGTGATGCTCTCGGCCTATACACGAGATGGAGCCAGAGAGACGTTCGAAGCCTTGGCCGCAGGAGCCGTTGATTTCATCGCCAAGCCGTCCGGCGAAGTCTCGGCCGCGGATTTCAACGTGATAGCACCCGTGTTGGTCGAGAAGGTGGTCCAGGCTGCCACCGCGGTGCCTCGAGAGCTCTTGCCAATCCCGTCGCCCGCCACAAACCGTCAGCCCAAGACGATTCCGCCCAAGTCTGGCTCGACCACCGGCTCCGTCGCCATTGTCGAGGAACCCCCGCAAGCCAGCGCCAGGGTCGTCGTCATCGGCATATCGGCAGGAGGACCGTCGACACTGGCGCGGGTGCTCCCGACACTACCCGCGGACATTCACTTCTCGCTCCTCATCGTGCAGCACATGCCTGCCCAGTTCACCGCTGCCTTGAGCGAACGTCTCGACGCCCAATCAGCAATCAGAGTCCGCGAGGCAAAAAACCGAGATCGGCCACGCCAAGGCGAAGCCTTGATTGCTCCAGGAGACCGGCACTTGGAGTTCGACCGAGGAGGAATAATCCGCATCTACGATGGTCCAGAAGTCAACGGTTGCCGGCCCTCCGTAGATGTCGCCATGAAATCCGCAGCGCGAATCTATGGTAGTCGAGCGGTCGGGATCATCATGACTGGCATGGGCAAGGACGGATCCGAGGGCTTGCTAGCCCTCCGGAAAGCGGGATGCAAGACACTCGCCCAAGACGAAGGCTCTTGCGTTGTCTACGGCATGCCCAGGGCAGCGGTCGAGGCTGGCGCGGTTGACGAGGTTTTCTGCCTCGACGAGCTTCCGGCGAGACTCTTGCGTCTCTAGCTGGCAGGTTGCTAGCAGCTACGTTGTTCTGCTCGCTCATTCTCTCGCGTCACGGTCGGTTGCGGGCGCTTGGCCGGCTGCCACCCTTGCACGTTTGCTGCTGCCGACCAGAACAACACGGGTGTGATGCGGTATGGTTGTATTGTCGCGCTGTCGTTACCCAATGGCCTTTCGAGAGCCGGCCCATCTCATAGATCCTGATACGTGAACCTGATCGCCCGACGTGATCGGGGCACGTCGACGGCTTCTTCGGCAATGC
>JAZDLZ010000433.1:0-3487 GCA_043801535.1 Pseudomonadota bacterium | reverse complement strand
ATGACCTTGGCACCTTGTTTCGTCATTTCGGCGATCGTCTCGGATACCAAAAATCACCGAAGCAGCCCCATCGCAACTGTCTATAACGAATCACCCGTTGCATATCAGACACCGGGCCAGGGCCCCGCCGCTCTTCGGAATTTTCGTGCGATTCTCGATAGATACAGCGAGCAATCCGAGACGATGGAGCTTGCTATCATCAAATGCATCATCCCCAGGCCGGCCACTGCCCAAATTATCGCAACGATATCAACATGTTAACAATGGCACGGGCATTGCTTGGCAAAGTCAGTAGGCGAAGCCTGCCCATGTTTGGGCCCACTGGAATAGTTCAGGAATAGCGGACCTGCAACCGCCCTCTTCGGAGGACAAGGAGAGAACGCGATGCACAAGAACATCTGGAAGAGCGTACTCTGGACGGCTGGGATCGCGTCGCTGGTCGCGGTCTCTAGCTGCGAGCGGGAGCAGGCCCCTGCTGGGCCAGAGCAGCCTGCGGCAATGCCGGCAGTCACCGCAGAACACGCGGCGCTTCCGGCCGAAATCCGCGCGGCCGTATCCGCACTGCCCATGGCCAACGTCCAAACCATCAACAGTCTCGGTGTTCCCAGTTTTCTTTCCGGTGACCTCGGCCATGCCGCCATTGTTCCGGTCAGCGCCATCGCCGTTGAACGCGACATGGCACCCGTTGTCAGCCATGTCGCTCCAGCGCTCGGTGGCCGAGCCGATGAGCTCCGGCTCAACAGGTTCGCCGAGGACGAGCTGGGGTTCCTCCACGTTCGCTACGACCAAGTCAAGAACAGCCTTCCAGTGATCAACGGCGAGGTTTTCGTCAACGTAGATTCGAGCGGACGAGCATATGCGGCCGGCGGTCTCCTTGCCGGCGAGGAAACGTCACCGGAACCAACAGTCGATGCGAACGCCGCCATGGATGCTGCCGAAACCGAAGCCCAGACCCCGACGTCTCGCTTCACTGCGCCGCGGCTCGTCTACATCTACCTCCCCGACGATACCGGCCAGCGGCTGCGTCTCGCCTGGGAGATGATGGAGTTCGGCGGACCGCGAGACGGTGTCCCGGTCCAGGACAGCGTCTACGTCGATGCTCACGAGGGTCGGGTGGTCCGGCGCTATCCCAACGCCTTCGCTGCTCTGAACCGCAAGATCTGGACGTTCAACGGTGCGACGACCTATCCGGTGTACCCGGCCTGGCTGGCAGCCGAGCGCATGGAAGGCGAAGCTCCTGTTGCCGATGCCAACGCCAACGCTGCCTACGACCGCATGGGCGACGTATATAGCTGCGTGAGCACGCTGCTCGGAATGGATTCCTATACTGGCAAGGGGGCACCCCAGGAATTCGCGATCAATCACGGGGACGCGAACCAGATCGCGGCAGTCGGCTTCTACTACGACGGAGTCGGCTATACCTATCGACCGCACATTGCCCTCGGCGATGGGGACGGGACGACCTTCGCCAGCCCGATGTCCTTCATGGACACCATTGGCCATGAATTCGGGCACTTGATTGTGTCCGAAACCGTGAATCTGAAATACGAGTACGAATCGGCAGCTCTACACGAGTCCTATGCCGACATTCTCGGTGCGGTGTGCGAGGCCTGGAAAACCTATGGAGCAGTCGACAACGGCTACGATGCCAACACCTGGAAGTGCGGCGAATCCCTGGATCTTGCCCATGATGCGGTTCGCTACATGAACGACCCGTACTACGACTGTTCGCATACTACCTGCTCGGGCCAATACACCTACCCGGCCTGCTCCAACGGTCAATTGCCACCGAATTGCTGGTATTCCGTCGACCACTACTCCAACAAGTGGCCGTACGGCGTTGGCGTTCAGCACCTCAACAACGGCATTTCCAACCTCGCCTTCAAGCTGTTGGTCACCGGCGGTTCGCATCCTCGCCGCTCCGACCCGACCTCTGTCGTCGGCATCGGCATCGTCAAGGCCAGACAGATATTCTTCCGCGGCCTTACCCGCTACATGCACGGCCTGAGCAATTTCGCCGACGCCAGGTCAGCAACAGTCCAGGCAGCGATCGACCTCTTTGGCGCTTCCTCGCAAGAGCGCAAGAGCACCGAGGTCGCCTGGAACGTCGTCGGCGTCCTGGGCGGCAGCGGCATTCACAAAGTCATTCCTCTCGGCTTCAGCGCCGCCAACAAGATCCAGAACATTGCTGGCGGAGGAGCGGTCAAGCACTACTTCCAGGTCACTGTTCCCGCCAACGCCACCAACCTGGTATTCACGGTTACCCCTGGCACTGGAACTGGTAGCGATCCAGACCTCTACGTCTCCTATGGCACCCTGCCCTTTGCCGGATCCGATCGAGGCGCCACTACTTCCGACTACCAGTCAGAAAACGACGGCCTGGTCAACGAAACGATCACCGTGGCCAGCGCTGCCGCCGGGACCTGGTACGCGCTCGTCTACAACCGCAAGGCCACCAATCTCGTCAACACCACCATCCAGGTGACCGCCACTTGCGCCAACACGGAAACCTGCGACAACACCGACCAAGACTGCGACGGCCTTGTCGACGAGAGCACTCTGTTCGGCACTGCCGGCAAAGTGACCGGCGCTGCCCTTGGCCAAGTCTGGGGCATGCTGGTGGACGGCGCTCATGCCGGCGGCAGGATGTACGTCACCGGCCTCCCGAACCTCAGAATCGAGAAGCGCAAGCTGGCCAATGGCGCGCTCGACACTGCCCTCTTCGACGACGACGGGATTGCGCCGTACGACGGTATCGCCATCAACACCAACTTCAGCGCCACCTATCGCACGATCCTGGTCAATGGCTACCTGTACACCGTTGGCCGCAATGGCACTACCGTGCCCGCTGCCAGCCTGGCAATCGAAAAGCGCAGCGCCAGCACTGGCAGGCTCGACACGACCTTCGACGGTGACGGAATCGTGTACAGCACCTGGGACGGTGCCAACGCCGACACCAGCTCGGACAGCAACAACGGCCTGGCCATCGCCACCGACGGGACATCTCTCTACGTGGTGGGCAACAAGGACGGCGCCTCCGACGGCACCTACAGTCTCGACTGGTTAATCGAGAAGCGCTCGCTCACCACTGGCGCGCTCGACACCAGCTTCGACGGCGACGGTCACATCGAAGGACCAGCCGTCACCGTCAACGCCACCGGCATCGCCGTCAACTCTCTCTGGTTGTACGTGGTCGGGTGGGAGTACAGCACTGCTACCGGCAAGAAATGGCGTATCGAGAAGCGCAAGCTCTCCGATGGCTCGCTCGACCCGGACTTCGACGGCGACGACGGTCTGAATCCGGGCAACGGCGTCCTCACTCTCGGCACCATCGCCGGGGAGTTGCGCGCCATCGTCATCGACGAGAGCAACATGTACATCACCGGTGTCAACACTCCAGCCACCGCGACCCGCGTCGAGAAACGCGGGCTAGGCGATGGCAAGCTGATGTGGGGCGTGGATACCACCGCGCTCACCGGCGCGGACG
>JAZDLZ010000429.1:0-3927 GCA_043801535.1 Pseudomonadota bacterium | reverse complement strand
GATTTCCAACTCGGCGTGCAGAGGGGACAGATAGCCGTCGTTTTCGAATACGCCGCCAGTGTCGCGTCCGATTCTGTTCACGCCTTCTTCGAGATCGTGAGTGCCGCCTTCGCTTCCGTCGGGTCTGATAAGGTGCAGTCTGCCCCACGCTCTAGGCTCCGGTGCTGGAGCAGGAACAGGAACAGGGCGGGCAGGCATTGCCACGTTTGGCCCGATTCGGTTGCCGCAGGCTCCGCAGAACATGAAGTTGGCCGGAATCTCGAAGCCGCAGTTCGGGCACTTCTTGCCAACTGGCAGTGCGGATGGCTCGTGAGAACGGTGTCCCGTCTCTCCCGACGCGAAGGACGAGCTCAGTCCAGGCACTGGTGTCACCGTCGCAGGAGCACCACTTGGCGGCGTCACCGCGGTAGCTGCTGTCGAGGTATTGGCCGAGGCACCGATGCCGATACCGTGGCCGACCCCTGGGCCCATTCCGAAGGAAGCGGGAGCTGCCATCCCACCAATCCCGAGAGAGCGGGCTGGCATCCCGGCGACAGAGAGCGGTGACGGCATCCCTGCTGCCGGCTTGACCTTCAATTGTGGCACCACTGGAGGAGGAGCAGCGGCAGCACCGGGCGGAGTGGAGATTCGGAAGGGGGAAACGGCTCCCGTGGGTGTTTTCGCTGGAGCAGGCGCACCTCCTGTGCCAAGTGTCCCTGCCATTGGTGACAGCGGAGCATGCCCGAGTGATCCCGGGACGGGATTTTGAGTGCTGCCTGATGGAGCGTACGACGGCGGATCGGCGAGGACCGTTTTGGCCATCGCTCCAGCCGGGGCTGAGACCAGCTCGCCACCACAGCCCAGGCAGAACTTGTAGTGATCCTGATTGTCTTTTCCACACCGCTTGCAAGTATTCACGACGCTGGCTCCTCTTTCGTTCATACAATCTCAACTCGCAGCAGTTGCTGTCCCATGAACAAGTAGTCGCCATGCTGCAGCATGGCTTCCCCGCGGATTCGAAGGAACGTTCCGTTCTTCGAGCCGAGGTCCGTTAGCATCAGGCCGGCATCGCTCAACCAAACCTGTGCGTGTCGCCCGCTGATGAAGGGGTCATCGGGAAAGTTGATGTCATTGCCTTCTCTGCCCATGGTGACAACGTCGTTCGACACCCGAAAGCTCTGGCCGGTCTCGCCTCCTTGGATTTGTTGAAGGAGTCGAAAACGAGCTTCTCTCTGAGGTGAGGCATAGAAATAGGTTCCAGTCTCGTCCGGTCCGAGGCCGGCAGCCTCCGGAGGAGCGGTCTCCACCCAGAGGACCTGCTCACCGACAATGAACGAGTCCCCCGACAGAATCGGCATTGGGACGCGGATCCGGATGTAGACACCATTGGCGCTCCCCTCGTCGATCACGTGAAGCTTCCCTTCGCGATAGACGAAGCTCGCGTGGCGAGGAGAAAGGAAGGGGTCGTCGCGAAAAACAAGAACGCCCTCGAGGCGACCGGCCAGGTGCTCTGTTCCGGCGAGAGCGTAGGAAATCCCGTCCAGATCGTCGCCTTTGATCAGCACCAGCTTTGCCCGCGCAGCCTGCATTGCTCCGAAAAACATCGTGCGCCGCTCGCCGCCGGCCACAGGCGTAGCTCTTGTCGTCTCCACGCGTGCTCCGCAGCGCGCGCAGAACTTGAAGCTAGGTTGGAGCGGCTCTCTGCATTCGGGGCAGACACCTTTCGTCGCTGTGCTCCCGTCAGAGCTGGCAGGGTTTGCGGGATTTGCGGGATTCGCGGGATTCGGGTTGGCGGAATTCGCAGGATAGACGGAGCTCGCGGGCTCCACAGGACTCCCGGGTTTGGCGCTGGCTGGCTTGGCGGAGGGAGCTGGCGGAGAGGACGCTGCCGCGGAGTGCGTGAGTGGTGGTGGGCCGTCGCCGAGAATAGCCAGGGCAGGTGCATTGCTCCGTCTCTTCGCCGCCCCTAGTGAGAGCGGCGAACCGCAGACAATACACACCGTCGACGCCATCTCGTTGAAGGCATCGCACTGATCACAGACCAGCCCGACGTCCATGCGCCCAAAAGTCTACGCTCCTCTTGCTATGGGATCAACTGCGGGCAACGGGATTTCTGGGATTTGGAGCCCATGAAATCAGTACACCCGTCGGATGGATTCTGGCCGGATAGACCAGGAGGCAAACCATTCGGTGCTCTAGTGCTTGATGCCCAGTACGGCTAGCGGACGTAGACTCCGGAGTGCACGGCGTCTCGTTGAAACAGTGGCCATTCGACAGCGTCCTGTTCGAGATAGGGTAGTCGATATGAGAGCACGTTGAGACCCTGCATGATCACCAGGTCGATGTTTCCGTCGCCGTCGAGATCACCGAGCGATGGCTGGCCGGGAGCATTCTTTTCGAGGCTGATGGGGAATCCGGATAGCCGCGTTCCACGCCGGTTCACGGCGTCGAGAGAACTGTTTATGGTCGGGAAGAACATGCCGACAGAGCTGGAGCTCGTGCGACCAACGGCAGGCAGACCGTAGGCTTTCAAGTTGAGACGCCAGACCGTCTGAGCATTCTTGTTGAGCACTTGCAGATAGTGGGAGAACGAGTCGAAGGCGACGATTTCGACTTGTCCGTTGCCGTCGACGTCGGCGAGCGCCAGCATTGCTCCGCCAGCTGCCACCGGCCAGCCGGGCACTGTCTTGCCGTCGAGCTCGAAGACGCGGATCTGGTCGCCGCCCGTCTCACGTTTGACGCCGACAATGATCTCCAAGTCTTGCTGATCGTCCAGATTGCCGAGTATTGGCGGGCTCTGGTTGCCATCGAGGAGCTGTGGCCACCCGCCAGCTGGCGTGCCGTCGTACCGGTACACATACATCGGGCTGGGGTCGTAGTGCGGCAGGCCAACCCGCGAGTAGGCAGTCGTAACCACGATTTCTGTCTTGCCATCGCTGTCCACGTCGCCGGCAGCAAGATGCCAGTTGCTATAGTCGCCAAAGACCATGTCGGCGAGGATAGGAAGCGCTGCAGGCCATCCGGGCGCGTTCGAGCCATTGTGCTCGACGACGTTCAGCTGCAAGTCATCGGGATCGGAGACGACCACGGTTTCGAGTCCAGGAGATCCAGTGTCGATGTTCGCCAACAGGAGCTCCCCTACCGACGCCCGTCCCAAGTCGGCAGGCCATCCGTCGAGCAGTGTTCCATCGTGGTGCCAAGCGTAGAGCTGGCTATGGGGAATCCCAGCCGATGTGTCGATACAGACGACGATCTCGCAGTCGCCGTCTCCGTCGATGTCGCCGACAGCGGGAGTGTGGGCATTGTATTGGTAGTCGAGCGGAGTTTGCGGCCAGCCTTGCCGATCCAGTCCATCGTGTCCGAGCACAAACACGCGGTTGTCAATGGCGAACAGCACTTCGTCTTTGCCGTCACCGTCGATGTCGACTACGTTCGGGTGAGCGCTGTTCCGGAAGCCGGTGTAGCTCTTCGGCCAGCCAGCCAGCGGCTCGATGGCTTCGCTGGCAGCGTCGATTTCCGGTCTTGCATCCACTCGTTCACCGCCAGTCCGTGAATCCGGTTTCCCTGCATCGAAAGCGCGCGCGTCGTATGGCGCGTCCAAGCTTGATTCGGCGGCCGCGGCGTCGATGCTCGCCGCATCGTCCGAAGCAGTCTGGCTAGCGCCGCACGCGCAGAGAACCAGGGATTGACCAGCAATAGAAAGGCACAGTATCGGCTTGGTCCGCATGGCGTCGCGGCCCAGGCTAGTACACGCCTGTGGAGATGCCAAGCAGCTTGTGGTGCTCCTGATCCGGCGCTAACGCGCCTCAAGACCACCCCTCCGCCCCTCCTCTCCGAGGAGGGGAACCGCGGCGCGTCATCTCCCGGGCGACCACCAAATTGGTGCAGCGCCGCGACTCGCTCCGCGCGGCGAAGCCGCGCTGCGCTCGTGGTCACTATCGCCGTTTT
>JAZDLZ010000390.1:0-4605 GCA_043801535.1 Pseudomonadota bacterium | reverse complement strand
AGCTATGGGCTGCCCGAACGCAGTCTCCGATCGGGCAGCTCTGGGCCCGATCCCTGGCCAACCTGATCGCCTTCAGCCCCGACGGATCCCCGGTGGCTGCCGCTGCCCTCGACGGCTCAGTCTATGTATGGGACAGGGCGCGCTCGCAACTCAAGGCGGAGCTGCGCGGTCACGAGGGAGAGGTCTGGAGCGTAACATTCACCGGCGACGGACGCTCGCTCGTCTCGGGCGATGCCGGCGGTATCGTCCGACGCTGGAATCTGGCGACCAAGGTCAGTGCTGTCCTGGGCAAACACGATGGCATAGTCCATCGGTTGGCAACCAGCCCCGATGGCAAGCTGCTAGGTACGCCCAGCAACGATGGCACAGCGCGCGTCTGGGATCTCGCGACCGGCCAGCCAACAGCAGTGCTGCGCGGTCACCGCGGTGGAGTCAAGGCGTTCCGCTTCAGCCCCGACAGCAAGCTGGCTGCCACTGTCGGCAGCGACGGTACGGTTCGTACCTGGGACGTTGCCACTGGCCGTCCCTATTGGCGGGCGCCCCTCGTCCTGCGCTCGCCGCCGCGAATCTTCACCCATCGCGGCTGGCTCCGGCTCGACGTCGAGCAAAACGACCAAGCGGCGGCAGGCTCTTCCGAGACGGGATTTTTCGCATGGCGAAACCCTGAAAAGAAATCGTCTGTCATCGGGTCCTGGCGATGGGCAGTAGCAGAGCAGGCCAGAATGGCCGTCCAGTTGGCCGTCGACGAGAAAGCGCGGGAGCTGTCGCCGGAGGCCAAGGCGAACGATGGCAACCGTGCGGGACGCGGCGGGACGGAACGCGACGACGATGCTGCCGATAGCCGTAGCCGTCCGGCACACCGGGACGCCGGCGAGTGTCTATGTCTCTTGACTCACGACGGCGAGCTTCAACTTTGGAGCATGGCCGCCAATCGGCTCCTGGCAAGCGTGTCCTTGAGCAGTGCGATGGGCCTGCCGCAGGCGACGACTCCAGCGGCGTTGCCAGCGACGCGGTCGCCGCAGAGAGACCCGCCGCCAAACACCGAGGCGACGCCCGCCCGCCCCCCTGCCCTCCGGGCGAAGGTACCGGCGCATGCGGCGAAGGATGCGCTCGTGGTGACGCAGCTCGCCGCCACTCGACGTGGCTGCCTGGTGCGGATCGCTGGTCGCGCGCTCTTGCTGACTGGTTTCCGCTTCGACGCAGCTCCAACCCGGACCACAAGCTCAACTTCGGAACCAATCAGCGACCCTGCTTCTGGCACCATCCGTGAGTTGGCGGAAAAGGCAAGCACCGTCGCTTTCCAGGCCGGTCGCATTCTCATTGCCAGCGACGAGAAGGCGCTGGTTCTCGACGAAAACGGCAACGAGGTTGCAAGAACGAGGGTCGAGCAGGGGGTCAGCGCCCTGGGCCTGGTCGACGGCGGTCGGTTTCTGGTGGTGGGCCACGACGCCGGCGACATCGCGATCCTTCCCATCGAGCCTGCCACTACTGCAAGGCCTGCCACTGCAAGGCCAAGCGTCAGCTTCGAGGAGACGGAACGATACGCGATAGAGAGCGTTAGCGAAGGCCCGCGCCAGACGTTGATTGTTGGCTACGCGAGCGGTCACGTTGGCATCTGGAGCTTGCAGACCGGCAAACGGCTACGCCGCTTCAAGCTGCACGGTCCAGTCATTCACCTGTTCGTCGACAAGGAAACCAGACATCTCTACGCAGCCACCGAAGTCGGCGACTACCGCGCGATCGACCTTTCTGGTCTATTCGAAGACTACTGCGAGCTATTGGGGGACATATGGAGCAATGTACCAGTGGTCTGGGAAGGCGGAATGCCAGTGGCCCAAAGACCACCTGCTGGTCACCGATGCAGCTTCTAGCTTCTGCCCTACCCTACCCTACCCGCCCCTACTTCATTCCCAGTTGGTCGAAGACGAAGGCGAAGGTGTCGGCGTTCCGCATGACCTGCTGCTTGACGAGGTCGGCGCCACCGTGGCCTGCCTGACGCTCGATGCGCAGGATCACCGGAGCATCGGAGCGGGTCGCCCACTGGATGGCGGCAGTGAACTTGCGGGCGTGCAGAGGATCGACGCGGTCGTCGCTATCGGCCGATTTCACCAGGAGCGACGGGTAGTGGGTGCCCTCCGATACGTGATGGTACGGCGAATAGGCGAGGAGCGCTTCGAACAGCGACGGTTCGTCGACCGAGCCGTACTCCTCGATCCAGGTCTTGCCACTGCCGAAAAGGTGGTATCGCACCATGTCGAGGAGAGGCACGCCACACACCACTGCCTTGAACAGATCCGGCCGCTGGACCATGGCTGCGCCCACGAGAAGGCCGCCGTTGGAGGCTCCTTCGATGGCCAGCCGCTCGGGACGGGTAATCTTCTCGGCGACTAGCCACTCGGCGGCCGCGATGAAGTCGTCGAAGACGTTCTGTTTCTTGCCGCGCATGCCGGCGCGATGCCAGTCCTCGCCGTACTCGCCGCCGCCGCGCAGGTTGGGCACTGCCACCACTCCACCGTGCTCGACGAATACTGCGACGCTCGGCGAGAACCAGGGAGTTTTGTTGATGCTGAAGCCGCCGTAGCCGGTGAGCAGTGTCGGATTGTCACCGTTGCGCTCGAGATTCGCGAGGTGAACGAGGAACATCGAGACGCGAGTGCCGTCGCGCGAGGTGAAGAAGACCTGCTCGGCGGTCATCGCCGCGGTGTCGACCGGGCACTTGACCTCGTACCAGAGATCCGCCTTGCCGCTTTTCACCGACGTCTGGTAGATCCGCACCGGCTGGGTGAACGACCTGAGCTCGAAGTACGCCTCGTCCTCGTCGGGGCGACCACTCATCCCCAGAGTTGTGCCGAGACTTCCCGGCAGCGCAACCTGGCGGACGAGCGTACCGTCGAGCGTGCGTACTTCCATCTCGCTGTGGGCGTTGCGCAGCCAGACGACAACCAGGTGGCCGCCGACCACGAGCACCGAATCCATCGTCGCGTCCGGTCGTTCGGCAACGATCTCCTTCCAGCGTGGGCGTGCCGGTCTCGTTGCCGCAACACTGAATAGCCGGAGGCGTGGTGCATCCTCGTCGGTTCGAACAAAGAAGGTGTCTTCCCATACTTTGACCCAGTAGTGGAACTCCTTGCCTTCGACCAACGGCGAGAAGCCAGCCTTTGCGAGAGTCGGGGCGTTGGCCGCGGCCAACGGCACCGGCACCGGCACCGGCACCGGCACCGGCACCGGCGTCGATGCGTTCCCGTGCAGGTCCCGGTACCAGACGTCGTTCTTGGCCCACCCGTAGTCGACGGACACCAGCAGCCAGCGACCGTCGCGCGAGACCTCCGCAGCGATGAATTTGGTGGGGTCGTCGAGTGACGGAACCACGATTTCGTCCTTGGCAGCATCGGTTCCCAGGCGGTGGTAGCGAATCTCCTGCTTGCCCGGACGGTCGGCAGTGGCGATAGTTGGATCTATTGGAATCCAGGTGTAGTAGAACCCCTGGCTATCCGGCGTCCAGGAAGCCCGGGCGTAGCGAGCACCTTCGATGACGTCGGGCAGATCTTTGCCGGTGTCAATGTCCCGAACGTACATTGTGGCCATGTCGGCGTTGTTCTTACTGAGCTTGTAGGCGACATATCGACCGTTCTGACTCGGCCACCATCCCTGCAAGGCGATGCTGCCGTCGGAGCTCATGGTGTTGGGATCGAACAGCACCTGCCCCTCACCATCCTTCCCCTCGCGAAAGTAGACGATTGCCTTTTCCTTGTCGGCGTGTTGGCGCCGGAAAAACCAACGGTTTCCCTCGTGCCGGGGCGGCGAGACGGAATCGATGTAGAGCAGCTCGCGAAAGCGCGCCGCCAGCGCGTCGCGTCCGGGCAGATTGTCGAGATGCGCGCGCGCCAGCGCGTCTTGCTTGGCCATCCATTCCTGCACCTCAGGCCTGTCACCGTCCTCGAGCCAACGGTACGGGTCGTCGACCCTCTTGCCGTGGAGCACGTCGGCGTCGTCGCCACGACGGGTTGCCGGAAAGCGCGCGGCCGGGTTCGGCGCCAGCACGGTGTCATCGGAGGCTGGCTGGGACAAATCGGGCCTCGTCATGGACTGGGACTGGGACTGGGACTGCTGCCTGGTTGCTCCACTACAGGCACCGGCGAGGGCCGCCACCAGTACTGGCGACAGAACGACGAATCTGGGCATGGGCCATAGTCTCAACGTGGTCGAGGTGCTGCGAAAAACCTTCACCGAGCTCCGCCAATGGAGTCCTTCTTGGTCTTGCCTGGCTTCCATCGAGCTCGGCACAAGTCGACACGCTATTGTACCGAGCGCTGTGCGTCAATGGTGACCAGTCTGCCTGCCTACCAGTCTGCCTGGACAGGAAGAAACAGTCGGCGGCGTGCAGCCGCTCCTCGACGTGTTCCTGTCAGTCAGAATCCGCCGTGCAACAGATTGGCGATCTCGAAGCAGGCCGCAGCAACGAGCGCGGCAGCGGGTATGGTGAGCAGCCATGCCCAGATGATCCGAGTTGCCACTCCCCACTTGATTCCGGAGAGACTGGTTGTTGATCCCACGCCGATAATGGCGCCGGTGATGGTGTGAGTCGTGGAGACCGGAATGCCCGCC
>JAZDLZ010000387.1:0-6760 GCA_043801535.1 Pseudomonadota bacterium | reverse complement strand
CTTGGCCAACTGTGGGATCTGGCTACTGGCCAGCCAGCGCTGGCCTTTCCTGGCGATTCTCAGTGCCTGGCGGTGGCCACGAACGGCAAGACGGTGCTGGCAAGGCGTCGCGCTGACCGAAGTCTCTGGCAGAGTCTCTGGATCGGCGATCTCGGCGATCTCGGCGGAGGTCAAACGAAGGAGCTGGATGTGAGCGCTGACCTGGCTCCTGCTGTTTTTCCTCCCCGTCCTGCCGCCTTCAGCCCCGACGGAACCAGGTTCGGCGTGGTCGCCGCGAGCGGCCTGGCCTGGATCCAAGACCTGACTACTGGCAAACGCCTGCTGCTGGCTGGTCACCGCGACGGAGGGGCCTCGCTCGCGTTCAGCCCGGACAGCAAGTACGTCGCCACTGCCAGTTACGACACCACGGTGAGGGTGTGGGAAGTCGCATCGGGTCGTCCGTGCTGGCGAACCACTGCGCTGGTCGGCTCGCCACCAAAGCTGCGCTCCCAGGTCGGCTGGATCGCCTTCGATCAGCTCGCGGCGTCCGCCCTTGCCACCAGCGCGGCTGCCGCCACTGCCTCCACCCCCAGTGCCACGACTGCTTCCGGCTCCGCCGCGACTGTGCCGCTCGGCGCGCCCGCAGCAGGCGAGTCTGCCTGGCAACGAGCGATCGCGAGCCGGGCAGAGAGCGCCTCGTCGATCGGGTCGAGCCAGCTCCTTTGCCTGTGCTCGACCAAGGGCAGCCTCGAGCTCTGGGATCGCGCCAGCGATGGTCTCCTCGGCACCTGGCGAATACTCTCGACGGAGGATGCGTATGCCCGCGACTCGTCCACCCGCGACTCGTCTGGCGGCACTGCACCACCGCAGGATACGGCTGGCCAGGCACTGGCCGCAGGCTCGCGCCTCCGTGCTGCTGCCTACTCGAGACGCGCCGACCTCTGGCCGGTCCCTGCCGGCTGCCTGGTGCTGGCCGACGGAAGAGCGCAGCTCTACCACCGTGCCGGCGCCACCACTGGAGTCATCCCACTCGCCGACAACGCCAGGGTAGTCGGCGCCGGCGATTCCATCCTGCTGGTCGGCAGCGACGATCGAATCGCCGTATTTGTCGGACCGACGGAGTCTGGCCAACGCCAGTCCGCCGCCACCCTCGCTGCCCTCGTCACTACCACTTTCTCCGCCAATTCCGCTGGCTCTGCCACTGGCGTGCCTCCTGCTTCCGCCACTGCCGTCGCCGCTACTGCCACGGATGCTCCTGCTTCGCGGTCAACCGACCATACCGACCATACCGACCATATCGCCGCGATCGCCGCCAACCCCGGGTCTCCCGTCGTTCCCATCGCCGTCTTCCCAGGCTCGCGCAAGGGGCTCACCGCCATCGGCGCCAGCAGCGGCTATCTCATCCTCGGCACGCGCGAGGGACAACTCGAAGCGCTACCACTATCGCCATCATCAACGCGACCGCGCCTTGCCCTGCGCGGTGGGCCAGCAGGCGAAGTGGTGCGCATCGCTGCCGGACCGAAAGGCACCGTGCTCGCCGGCTATGCCAGCGGCTTTCTCGGGCTCTGGAGCCTGGAGAGCGGCGCCATTCTCGGCTCCTTCAAGCTGCACGGACCGGTGTCACACCTCCTGCTCGCCGGCCACCAACTCTACGCCGCGACCGAGCTTGGCGACTACCAGGTCATCGACTTGGTCCCGTTCTATCAAGATCACTGCGAGCTCCTCGCCAGCATCTGGGCGAGAGTCCCAGTAGTCTGGGAGCACGGCATGCCCGTGCTCGCTCCGCCGCCATCCGGCCACCGCTGCCGCCGCTAGCGGTGGGCAGAGTAATGGCTAGCGGCCAGGCAGCGACGCACAGATGCGAATGCCGCGGTGATTCCGGCGCGAATCGGGTAAATCCCAATGCCGGCTCGACAGTCTTTCGGGCTGGCGATCCCACGACCCACCTCTGCTTTCCCGTCTGGTCGCGTCGAGCGGGCTCCGGGAATCTACCCACTCGCTGACGTTGCCGTTCATGTCCGCGACGACGAAGGGACTCGCGTCGCGGGGGTGGCTGCCGACCGTGTCGATGCCGAGCTCCTCGAGACGTTCGTCGTAGGTAGCCAGAATATTGGCATCGAGAGCGCGAATCTCGTTGCCATGGGCGTATTGTCTGCCATCGGCGCCAGCGCCAGCCCGCTCCCATTCTCGCGCAGTGCACAGGCGCGCGCCTGGCACCCGGCCGGTCTTGTCGAGCCAGGCTGCGTAGGCGCGGGCATCGAACCAGGAGACGCCCGCGACTGCCAGCGTCGACCAGTCCTGACAGCGATTGGCAACGCGAGTTGGCCGGCACAGGGGCTGGTGCGGGCCAACCGAAGCCTCCTGGCCAGCGCCAGCAATCGAGAGGCGCAGGGTCGCCTGTTGCCACCCAGAGGAGGATGGCTCGAGCCTCAGCGAGCCCATGTCAGCCGGCGCGCGCGTTCGTGCCTCGGTCGCCGGCAAGCTGGCCAGGAATTCGAGGTAGCTGGCGAACGTGACTTCGTGCTCGGCTATCAGGAATGCATCCACCCAGGTAGAATGGCGGGGCTCGGCGTTGATTGCCTGTCTGATCGTTTCTGGACCGGCATATCCGACCAAGCTCATGCCCGCCGGAACGTAGCGAAACCCGTGAGGCACGTCTTTCTCCTCGGGAAGCATGATGGTGACCGCCGTTCGCCCTTCCGGATCATGACCGAGATACAGTGGATAGAGGGTTCGATAACGACCAGCAGCCTCGGCTTCGAATAGATATGAGCCGGGATCGAGCTCGACGCGGATCCTGCCATCCTGCACGTCGAGCAGTTGACCGGGTTCCGCGACGAGCGGGCCGTCTTCCACGGCAACCAGCTGGTGCCTTCGCACTTTTGCCTGCGGAGGAACGACAGTGAGGTCGAGCGAGACCGGTGCCGCCAGCTTTTCCTGCCAGCTCTTGGCGTCGTCGTCGTACAGCTTCAGGCGCGAGCGGAGCTCCTCGACCAGGGCCGGTTCCGAGCTGCGGTGGCGCTCGGCAAGCAAGAGCCATTGGTAGGTCGCGGCGGCGGCCGAGGTCACGAGCGAGCGATCACCGGGAACCTCGTAGAGACCCTTCTCCAACTCCGCTGTTGCCTGCGAATAGAGCTCGCTGGCGTGGGCCGCCAACGCTGTTGCCTCGGCCCACGCCCTTTCTCCTTCGCGATCCTCGCGGGCGTCGAAACGGGCAAAGGAGTCCGCCTGCGCCGCTCTGGCCTGGGCAGCAAGACCGTCAGCCTCGGCGACAAGGCGTTGGCCAAGCTCGTGCTGCCTGGCAAGCCTTTCGTGCTGGCGACCGCGATCCTTGGCGCCAGCCACGCCCGCTGCCACCAGGGCGGTCAGCAGCAGGGCCAGCGGAAAGGCGAATCGACAGGCACGCCGCCACTGTCTGGCTCGTTCTCCAGCAGCCAGGAAGGCGCGTTCCCCTTCGGTCAGCCGACCAGGGTCGAGGGTCTGAGCTTCGACGAGCTGCCTGCCCCGCCACAGGGCGTCGCGCGACCTTCCTTGTCTCTCCCATTCTGCACTGGCTCGCTCGACTCGCGCCGCCACTGCTCGATGAGCACTCTCCTCGAGGAGCCAGGCACGCAGGGTCGGCCACGCCGCCAGCAAGACCTCGTGAGCGACCTCGTACACCGGTCCGACCTCGCCGCGGGTAGCCACCACCAGCCTTCCGTCGACAAGAATCCGCAGCGCCTGACGCGCCAGCTCCTGGTCTGCAAAGCCCTCGACGAGCTCCCATTCCTCGCGTCGAGCGCGCGTTCCCAGCGGAGTGACCAGTGCCAGCAGAACCCGGCGCGCTTCGTTCCGTGCCGGTGCCGGCATCCGGCGCAGGACGTCGTCGGCGTGCTGGACGATGGCGCCTTCGATACCACCCAGGCTGTCCAGGGCAGCACCGGTGAGCCGCCGCCGCGTGCGGTCGCGTCGCTCCCACAGTCGCATCATGGCGAATTGCAGCAAGGGCAGCATTCCCGGACCGCCGGTGATGAGCTTGCCGACCAGAGCGTCGGGCAGCGAGTCCGGCTCGAAGAAATAGCCGCGTAGCTGTGCCGGCTCGACAATTGCTCGGCGAATCCCTTCTGCCGACAGGGGCGCCAGCACGTAGATGCCCTTCGTCGGGCCGGCGCTCGAGCTGGCGAGGTCGCCGATTCGATCGAGGAAATCCGCCCGGATCGTCGCGAGCACGCGCACCACCGGCGCCGCTCCCACCAGCTCGGCGAGAATCTGCAGAAAGGTGGCGCGTCCTTCGAGGTCGGCCACCGTCCAGACCTCCTCGAGCTGGTCGATCACCACCAGCGTTCGGCCGCCGTCGCCACGGGCGCGCAGCTCCTCTGCCAGCCAACCAGGCTCGTTGCGCAGGCGCTCGGCAAGCATCTCGCGGTTCTTCGCAACCAGCGAAGCGGCAGCCGTGGCCATGGATTCGACGGGAAACACGCCAGGCACGACGGTGATCACTCTTCTCGCCCCGTCGCCGAGCGCTCCCTGCATTGCTCGTGGGGCGACCCCTGCCCGAACGAGCGACGACTTGCCCACTCCGGAAGCGCCGGTCACCAGCAATAGCGCCAGCGACCGTAGCTGAGCGATCACCGCCCGAGTCTCGGCGTCGCGGCCGAAGAAGTCGGCCTGGTCGTCGAATCCGAACGGCAACAGACCGCGGTAGGGGCGAGACGACGGCTTGGCAATGGAGCCCGTCGAGAGAAGCTTGGTGGCAGCCCGTCTTCGCTCCTGTCGCTCCTGTTGAGCTTCCAGAACCTCGCGCAGCTTCGTTGTCGAAGGCCGGGTATTGGGATCTCGTCCGAGGCAGCTCTCGATAACCGGAGCGAGATCGGCGAGCCCGTCGGCGAGCGAGCCGGTGAGCCGCGCTGGCGGACCAGCGATCACCAGGCCAGCCAGCTCGACGAGAGTCCGGGCGCGATACGGTGGCGCTCCCGTGGCAAGCTCGAACAGCAGTGCACCCAGCGAATAGATATCCGACTGAGGACTGACCTCTTCTCCTCGCCACACCTCGGGGGCAGCGTAGAGGGGAGTGCCAATGAGCCTCCGCCGCGACAGCGCCTGCCTGGTATCCTTGAACGGCTCCAGACCCTTGAGCATGGGTAGGCCAGCAAGCTCGTCTTCTTGGGTGGCGTCGCCCGCGGCATCGATGGTGGAAAGCAGTGCTGCCTGGCAGTCGAGCTTGTCGGTGGTCTTTGCCGCGGCCTCCGTTGCTGCCGCAGCGGTTGCGGTTGCGTCCGCGTCCGTCGCCGCGTCCGTCGGCGTTGCATGCGTCGCGTCCGTCGCCGTCGGCGACGGCGTCACATGCGTCGCCGTTGCGTGGGTCGCGCTGGCCGGCGCTGTGCCGGGGGGATGCTCGCTTTCCGGCGCTGTGACTGCAGCGTCGTCGCCGATTGCGGCCACGGCAACAGGCTGCGCGGACTCCTCTCCCGTTGCCGCCGATGCTCCGCCAACACTCGATTCGTCCGGAATCCTGTCGACCTTTCCCGGTGGATGCGGTGGATGCTCGTCGGGACCCGTATGGAGGCTCCCGGCAATGGCAGCGCTCCTCCTGACCGTTCCAGAGCCGGCCATCGTCAAACCGAGCTTGTGAACGAGCTGATAGGAGTCGGCTAGCACCTGAGTCGAAGCAAACGCGTCGGCGCCTTCTTCTTCGATTCCGAGCCGCGCCAGCCCGAAATCGATGAGCTTCAGCGACCCGTCCCTGCACTCGAAGGAGTTGGCCGGCTTGATGTCGCGGTGCACGATTCCCAGCGAATGGATCGCGGCCAGACCGCGCACCAGACCGACTCCGATCTCCAGCAGTCGGTCAGCGGGTACAGGCTTACTGATCTCTGCGAGGCTCCGTCCCTCCAGCAGCTCGGTAATGAGGAACATCCATTTGCCAAGCTCACCAGCAGCGTGGACGGCTATCACGTTCGGATGGTGCAGCTTGGCCAGTACTCTGCCCTCGCACAAGAGCCGGCCGCGAATGGAAACGGGCATCTCCGGCTTGACGAGCTTGACGGCCACCTGGCGTTCCAGAAGAGAGTCCCAGGCGAGCCAGACTTCTCCCATGGCTCCCTTCCCTACCACCCGCTGAAGCTGGAACTCGTCGATCACCCGCGGTGTTTCTAGATCTTGCACCACCAGTACTACTAATACTCCAAGTCGACCGGCAGGCGAAAGTGATCAACGAGCCGCTATCTGATCAGAGCCGTCCCGCTCCCCCTCCCGGACGAGCGGCGGGGGGTGTGAACCAAAGCCGTAGGTCGTGCTGTTCTCGCCGCAACAATCGGCGGCGCGACGGTGACATGGCAATCCAATGAATGGCCGAATTGAACAAGGAACTAGGAGCAGAGGACCAAAGACCGGGAACGGCCTGCGCTCTCTCGGGTGCCTTGCCATGTCGATCCGACCGAGAGACATCCACGTCGGGTGTCGCTGACGCTCCGTTTTCGTCACCCTCGACGGGGACCAACGAGCAACGATCACACCCAGCGGTGGGTCGGGAGCGGGAGCGGCTCGTTGAAACTGGGATTCGGAGTCCACGATTCCAGCCGGCAGCATGCGCCTGATCGGGCCGTTTGGGCTCGTTCGCTCCGCTGCAAAACAGGTGACCGGCAACAGGCGACCGGCAATGCCGGAGGCGGGCATAGTTCAGGCTCTCGGTGATTCTGCCGTCTGGACTTCGTCGTGATCTGGGTAGCAGCCAGGGGGAGCCCAGCTACTTCCCAATTGCCGGTTCAGGTTTGCGTTGGTCGCAGGTCGAGTATCGACAACA
>JAZDLZ010000382.1:0-15446 GCA_043801535.1 Pseudomonadota bacterium | reverse complement strand
GACGGAATGACGGTCAAGAGACTCTTGGTCTTGTGGTGTGACGCGACTGGTCATACTGAGGTTATCGGCCGCCCGCGTTGGAGGTTGCTTGTAGCTCGAGGGATGAATCGTCCCGTCGGGAGATCGCGATCGAAGTATCGCGGTCGCGGTCGCGGTCGCAGTCGCGGTCGCGGTCGCAGTCGCGGTCGATCCCTCGCAGTCGCGGTCGCGATGGAAACGCAAGAACCCTGCCACCGTTTTAGGGCCCCAGATCCTCTATGGCTTCTCTACTGGCCGGCGTTGTACCATTGACTATCTGCACGGGTGCCGACTAGCTCACGGGAGGACAAGGTGTACCAGCGAGGGCGACTCCTCACTGTCGTGGTTGTCTCGGGCCTGCTTCTCTCGCTCGCCCAGCTCGCTTGTCGGGTGGATCCGTATTCTCTGACGGTCACCTGGGACGGAAGCTCGATTGGCGCTGGTGACGGAGGCACCCCGGGCGACGGTGGCGGCGGCAACACTGACGGGTATGGCGACGTCGACGACGGTGGCGGCGCCATTGGCTGGGATGGCGGCGGCAGCGCCGGGATGGATGCGTGTGTTCCGGCGCCCGAACAGTGCGACGACGTCGACCACGATTGCGACGGCCATCCACGCAATGGTTTTGACCTCCTGCGGGATCCGGCGAACTGCGGCGCTTGCGGCCGGAGATGTGACCGAGAAGGAGCCTCGGGAACGTGCACCAATGGGAGCTGCACCTACGAGTGCCTTCCCATGTTCCACGATCTCGATGGGGACCTCGACAACGCCGACAACGCCGACAGCAGCAACGGCTGCGAGTATGGTCCCTGCATCGCGCTCGGAGAGGAGGAGTGCAATTTCGCCGACGACGATTGCGATGGGATCGTCGACGACGATACTGCCGAGCTGGCGACGAACCCGGGGCACTGCGGCACCTGCTTTCACAAGTGCAACGCGGTCAACGTCGAGCGCAATGTCTGCGCCGGCGGAGAATGCGGCTATTCGGCATGCTTGGATGATTGGGGACCGGCCGGAGTACCGGATGGCATTCCCGACTACGCCGACAACCGGGATCCACCCCTTGGCTGCGAGTACCACTGTCCCGTCAGCCCGCCTGCTGCCGAGGAGTGCAACGGGCTGGACGATGACTGCGATGGCGCGATCGACGAGCTGCCTATTCCCGGATTCGGCACTGATTGCTATCCAGAAGACCTTCCCGGCTGCTCGGTAGGCTCGGGCTGCCAGGGAGTTTGCAAGCTCGGTGTCAGGGAGTGCGTGTTCGGAATGCCGCAATGCGTGGGATGGCGGGGACCGGAGCGTTCAGAGCTGTGCGACAACACGGACCACGATTGCGACGGCAACCCGCGCAACGGCTTCGATACCGACCGGGATCCCGAGCACTGCGGAGCGAGCTGCCAGGTGTGCGGACTACCGAACGCCATCACCACCTGCGAGGGAGGCTCCTGCAAGATGCTCGATTGCCTGCCAGGGTGGACGAACCTCGACGGCGATCGCTCCGACGGCTGCGAATACGAGTGCACCAAGACCGGTACCGAGGTCTGCGACGGCAAGGACAACGATTGCGACGGAGGCATTGACAACGACTTGACTCCACCACCGGGCTTTGACTGCAGCGACCGGCCGCCCTGCGACGGACCTCTTCCCCAGTGCAAGAGCTGCGATGGGTACACGACCTGGCGCTGCGTTTTCGGCGCTGCCGGCGTAGAGACGGACGCCTGTGGTCAACTGGCGTTCCAGGAGATACTCTGCGACGGGGTGGACGGCGATTGCGACGGCGAGGTCGACGAATCCTTCAGGCCTCAGCTCGGTAGCGAGTGCGACGACGGCGGGCTCGGCATCTGTCGAGGCACAGGCTCGTGGAAATGCGATTCCGCCAATCCTCGCGCCCTGCTCTGTGAGATCACTCGCTCGGGCACCAGCTCTCTTGGCTACGAGCTCTGCAACAACCAGGATGACGACTGCGACGGCCAAATCGATGAGCTGCCGGCTCCCGATACCCCGCTGGTCGACGATACCGTCCTTGTCCCTGGCGGTGTTCTCTCGGACGGGGTCACGACGGTCGCCAGCTTTACAATCGATGTCTACGAGGCCTCGCGTCCGGACGCCACTGCTAGCTCCGCGGGATCGTCGGGCCATCTGTCGTGCTCGAAGCCGGACGTGCTTCCGTGGCGGACAGTTTCCCGAGCGGAGGCCGAAATGGCCTGCCACGCTGCCAGCAAGAGGCTCTGCACCGAGGCCGAGTGGCAGCGTGCGTGCGAAGGCGAGGCGTACAGCGTCTATCCGTACGGCAATACCTGGAATCCCGAGGCCTGCAACGGCGACGACTACGACCCCGATTGCTCCATGCCCGACGACGACCAGTGTCTACCGACGGGCAGCGACTTCGGGTGTCCGTTGCCAATCGCCGCCACCTGCGCAAGCCAGCTCGGCGTCCGGGACATGAGCGGCAACGCCGAGGAGTGGACGGCCAGCGAATCTGCTCCTGGATCTGGCGCATACCGAGTCCGCGGCGGGTCCTACTACAGCATTGCCGGCGCGATGAGCTGCCAGTACTCGTTCCTCTCGCTGGCTGGCACGACAGCATTCGAGCATCTTGGTTTCCGCTGCTGCGGCGACCCATGAACGAGCTCACCGAGCTCCGTGTTCTGGACGATGGAGTGACGCATGGCAGAAGCTCGACGGCGCCTGACGGATGTTCAAGAACGGTACGGAAGAACCCCCCGTTGTCGTGTCCCGCCAGGCACGAGTTGCTTGGCGAGAGAGACCCCGTGGACGCCGAATCCCAGGCTACTCGGCTTGGTTCTCTCGATCTTCCTGGCCCAGGGTTGTATGTCCAGATCAGACTCGGGCTCGGGCTCGGGCTCGAGCTCGGACTCGAGCTCGAATCGGGAAGCGGAGCCTGCCGCTCGACAGACCGCATCGGCGATTAGCTCTGGTAGCTATGCGTTCGCTGCGGGATCACTGATCGTCCCGATGGATCTCGACTATCAGGACGCCGGGATGCTGCGGGCATATGGACTGGTCTACCGGCTTCTTCAGCGCCGCATCCCGGTCTATTGGGTGATAAGCAAGGGCAAGGCTCACAACGAGCCAGACTTCTCGACCACCGAGTCTGCTCCAGGGTTGGCAGCGACTGTCTATCCGAGTGGCACTGCCGTACCCCAGCACGCCTACCGCGGCGGCCCGTTCGTGATCGACGAGCCCGATTCCGCCGCCGCAAAGGCAGTGATCGATACCTGGCGCGTCGATTTCCCCGCCCCGGTGGTGGCAGTGCACGAGAGCAGCGCCCCGTTCACCGGCCATGTGAAGCTGCGTCTCGTGGCGGCTCCCACCGTGGCAATGGTTGCCGACGGTTTCCAGAAGGTCGCTCGTGCCTACATGAAGGCTGCCGGGATCCCGGACTCGACGGGAGACCTGGCGTGGGCCGATGCGAGCGCCGACATGCTGGACGAAGCGGAGCTGGCGGGCGCAACCATCGGACCGGACATCGCCGAGGTGGGCGCGCCGACGGTGTCAGTGGTGGGCACCGCAGGCTCGACTACTTGGTCGTACGTGGTCGTGGCCATCGACGCTTTCGGGAGGACCGCCGGCGTGAACGTTGGCACGACGACGTCGGGCAATGCGCTGCTCGACGGCACCAACTACAATCGGCTGAGCTGGTCGGCGGTGCAGTACGCCACTGGTTACGAGGTCTACCGCGTCGCTGCCGGCGGCGGCACGCCCGCGACTACTGGTCTCGCCGGTAGCACTGCCAAGGGAACGCTGACCTTCAACGATACCGGCAAGGCGGCGAACGGTGTTGCTCCGCCTGTCGCCAACACCACAGGAGCCAATCACCGGGACGGCGCACTCTTCGATGGCGACGGCAATCCTGCCTACTGCCAGATCATGTCGATGCACTGGACCGACTGGAAGGCCGCCGAAGAGCCGGTATTGCAGGAAATCGTCGAGGAATACCGGGCATTCTTGCAGTTCCCGGTCCATCTCTTCGCCGAGTGCCAGGCAGTCAACGCCATCGAGAACCACGGACACTTCCTGACCGACAAGGGATTCTACATCGGGGGCAAGCCCAATGCCTGGGACCACTACAACTCCGACCTGCCATTCGCCCAAATGGACGGGGTATTCCCCAAGTCGGTCGGAGGCTCGGAGCCGACCTATTCGATCTGCGATCCGGACAATCCCACCACCGTGTGTAGCCGATACCTGGACGTGGACATCGTCATGATTACCGAGGCTGGCACGCCTACCGGCGTGAACGATGTCTGGATGACTGGCTACTATGGCGGCGAATGCTCGATTCTGTCCGAGTACTGCGATCCGGTATTGGCCCAGGGCAAGGTCAGCTACTTGGGTGGCCACGAATACGACGGCTGCGACCTTACCCTGCCCGTCTCGGAGTGTGCTGCCGCCCAAGGCGTGCGCCTGTTCCTCAACGCTCTCTTCGAGGCACCATGCGCCACGGACCTGGGCCAACCCAGCCTTGCGCTCTACAAGGATGGCCCGCGCACGACCACCACCGATGTAGCCCGCTACACGTTCGTCTATTCGAACGCTGGGCCAGGAATGGCAACCAACATCACGCTGACCGATCCTCTCGGTGCTGGTATCTCCTACGTGGCTGCCAGTCCTCAGCCCGACACGACTGCCGGCAACACGGTCGTCTGGTCGTTGGGGAACCTCAGTGCTGGTGCGTCGGGTATCGTGACCTTGGACGTTCGTTTCGAGGCCGGATACCAAGAATACGGAAACAGCGCCACTCTGGACTTTCGCTCCGGGACAACGCCAGGCTCAATCGTTTCCAACGCCGTTTCTACCTGCTTTCACGCTGCCGGCGACTTGTCGCCGTGCACCGGTGGCGGCGCGGATCCCAGCACGCGGGCCTGCGCCGACGGCATGGATGACGACGGCGACGGGCTCGTCGACTATCCTGCCGATCCCGGCTGCCACGCGCAGAACGACGACGACGAGAACGACCCACTGGCACTGCCGCCGGCGGTGAGACCGCGGGTGCTCATCGTGTTCGACACCTCGGGCTCGATGAACTGGAATACCTGCTCCAGGGACTTCAGCGGCGGGGATGGCTCGCTGGATTGCCCAGGCAACGATGTGCTGGCCGCCGACTGCGGTTGCCTGACCTGCGGCAACGGCAAGCCCGACGATAGCCGACTACACAAAGTCAAGAGTGGGGTGACCAACCTGGTGACGTCGTTCGGCGAGGTCGAATACGGGTTGATGCGGTTTCATCAGATTCCCGTTCCCTTTGGATGCCCTGCTCGCAATGCCAATCAGAGATCGGGCGGCTGGCTTGGCGCCGGCATCTCGCCGTGCTCGGGCTTTGCCGGCGGTGACCTGCTGGTTTCCTTTGACGCGGAGAACGCGGTCTCTCTGCTGGAGTGGATAGACGGCTCGTCGAACTATCCAGGAAATCCAGGAAATCCAGGAACCCCGCCGCCCGGATTGGACATCGAGCTACGGGGTACCGGCAACACTCCCCTCGCTGGCGCGCTCGAGGACGCGCTCACCTACTTGAACGACCCCGCAAGCGGCATCAAGATTGGCGATCCCAAGGCAAGCTGTCGGCCATACCGAGTGATTCTGGTGACGGATGGCGAGGAAACCTGCGGCGGCGATCCGGTGGCTGCTGCCCAAGCCCTGAAGGATGCGGGCATCCATGTATCGGTCATTGGATTTGCCGCCGACGACCCCAACAACACCCTCAATGCCATTGCTCGTGCCGGATCGCCGAGCGGCGCAGGCGCGATTTTCGTCGACGACGCCACTGCCCTGGCGGCAGCAGCGGCTTCGATCGTATCGGAGACGATCCTCGTCGAGCTATGCAACGGCGTCGACGACGATTGCGACTGCCCGGGTGACACCAACGGGGATTCGATCTGGTGCGGACCGGGCGACGTCAACGTGGACGAGGACTTTTCCAACCTCGGCATGCCCTGTGACAATCACAAGCTTGGAATATGCCGAGAGACAGGAATCGTGGTGTGCGACTACCCGCCCGCCAATCCAGACGGCGCCGGGCAGGGTACGCTTTGCACTGCGGCCTCTGGCATCGAGCCAGGGAGCACGCCCGAAGTCTGCAACCGGCTGGACGACGACTGCGATGGCGAAGTCGACGAGCCCCCGGCTGCACCGTGCAATTGCCTGGGCTTCGAGATGTGCAATGGCCTCGACGATGACTGCGACGGATCGATTGACGAGTCGCCAATCGCCGGGATCGGCGGAAGCTGTGGTCTCGATACCGGCGCGTGCGAGCGTGGGACTATCCAGTGCGTGGATCCCGACGGCGATTCCGCTACTCCCGACTCGGAGCTCCGCTGTGCTGGCGGCAGGGGGCCGGAGATGGTCGATCCGTGCGACGGCGAGGACAACGACTGCGATGGTCTGATCGACGAAGGTCCTGGCGATTCCTGCTACCCGGCGACGATGCAGGGTTGCGCTGGAGATGCAATCTCTGGCTTCACCTGCGCCAGCCCGTGCCGCGCAGGCAGGATCGAGTGCGCGGACGGCGTGCCCGGGGAGTGCGCTGGCTATGTCGGACCGACGAGCGAGGCGTGCAACGGCATCGACGACGACTGCGACGGCGTGCCCGACCAGCACTGGAAGCCCGATGTCCAGGGACACCTATTGGGCTCTACCTGCAGCAACGGTCTGCTCGGTGAATGCGGGGCACTGGGGATCTGGTCGTGCGACCACGCGGCCGATCCAGCCGACGTGACCGCCGCTCTCATCTGCACTGCCCCGCCGATCGCCGCCGGCATCGAAGTCTGCAACGGACTAGACGACGACTGCGACGGCGTGCCCGACGACGACCTCGGCGCGCCGATAGGTAGTCGGTGCGGCCACGGCTGCTCGGCCGGCACCGTGCAGTGCGTGGACGCCGACGGCAACCCCGCTACTCCCGACTCGGAGATCCGCTGCGTGAGCACCGCCGGGGTTTTCGACGAGACCTGCAATGGCGCCGACGACGATTGCGACGGATTCGTCGACGAGGACATCGCCGGCGTGGGCGTGGCCTGCTATCCGGTCGGCCTGGCCGGATGTAGCGGCGATGCTACCAAAGGATATTCCTGCGACGGTCGGTGCAAGGCGGGCCTGACTGCGTGCGAGCCTCCCGAGATCGCCTGCAATGGCTTCGTCGGCCCGGCAGCCGCCGAAGCGTGCAACGGCGAAGACGATGACTGCGACGGCTCCGCGGACGAGGAGGCTATCTGCCCGGCGGACGACGAGGTCTGCTTCGACGGAGAGTGCGTGTTTCCCTGTGACGACGGCGAGTTTCCGTGCCCCTTCGGACGAATCTGCCGGCAACTGGACGATGCAAGCTGCGATTCGCCCCCCTGCCGCTTCTGCGTGTCGGATCCGTGCTTGGAGGTGATGTGCGAGGCAGGCTACGACTGCGACTCGACGACCGGAGAATGCCGGGATCTCTGTGCCGGAGTAGAGTGCCGGCCGAACGAAACCTGCCGGAACGGTCTGTGTCTCGACTGTTTGACTCTCGGGTGCGCGGACGGCGAAGTGTGCGTTGCCGGGAAGGAAGGACTGTGGACATGCGAGCCCGATCCCTGCTACCAGAAGACCTGCGACGAGCACGAATTCTGTCGCGACGGCGAGTGCGTCGACCTCTCGTGCGACCCGCCCTGCCTGGTGGGCGAGATCTGTTTCGAAGGGAACTGCCGAAAGGACAAATGCGCTCGCACGCAGTGCCCGGAGGGGTCGACCTGTGACCCGGCGAATGGCGACTGCGTTCCCGATCTGTGCGCCGGAGTGGCGTGTCCCTCCGGCACCGTCTGCGATCAGCGCACCGGCGAGTGCAGGTCCGACCCGTGCCACCTCGTTTCCTGCCCAGAGGGTTTCGAGTGTCACCTCACCTTCGAGGGCACGGCGACTTGCCTGGAACAAGGCGGCAGACGCAGGGAATTGGTAGTCGCTGCCGGTGGTGGTGGGTGCGGGTGCGCCGTAGTCGGCCGCCATTCAGCGAGGGCGGAATCGTTCCAGCCGCTGGCGTTGCTGGTGCTGCTGCTTCCTCTCCTCACTCTTCTTTACTGCCGGCTGCCGGCTGCCGGCTACCGGCTACCGGACGAACCGCCGCATTCTTATCGCTCGCTGGCCACCGTCGTAGGCACCACAGGAAGGGTCGAGGACTTCGAATCCCGCGCTAGTGAACAGCTTTTGGGCACGGGTATTGGAATCGGCCACGGTGAGTCGCAGCTCCAGCACTGGCGACTGCTTGGCGGCAAGGGTAGCCAGGTCGATCGCGTAGTCGAGCAAGCGACGCCCGATGCCGTGATGCTGGTGCTCGGGCGCAACGGCAATGGCAAGAAGATCCGCCACGACTGAGCCCTTTGGCAGGTCATCGGGCGAATAGAAGCCAAGCAGAATAAAACCGCGCCGGACACCGGTTCGATCGGTTTCGATATACCCCAGCATGCCAGGATGAGCGAGCCAGCCGGGTATCACCCGGCCGTAGTCGCCGAAATCGACATAGACCTGCACTGCCAAGGCAGTTATCCAGGTCGAATCATCGGCGCTTGCTCGGCGAATCACTTGCTCGTTTCTCCCCGACCCAACCACCACCAGCCGTATGCTGCCAAAAACCAAATGGCAGCCAGCGGTAGAAGAGACGCGTGGCCGCGGAGTCCGACAAGCTGTCCCATGTTCCAGGCGTGACGCTGGTGCTTGGTGCCCCGAAGCTCGCGCGGCCATGCTCTCGCCTCCAGGAACGACTGATGATTGAGCGACAAGTCGCCGTCGCGGAAGGCAGGCCAGCAGAGCTCGCTCACCGATCCTCGTAGTCCTTCCGGTGGCTGAGCTGTTGTCGTCACTACCACAAAAGCGAATGCTGCACCGAGGACTGCGCCCACCAGAATGGCAAGCCTGAGCCACTTGCGGCCAATCGTCCATGCTGGTCCGAGCAGCAAACATAGGAAGGGAATGGCCGGAGCAAGATGGCGAGGACCATAAGTCCACCCACCGCTCCAGTACACGTACGATGCATTCAATAGCAGATAGTAGCCAGCAATCGCCGAGGCCAGAATCGCGATTCTGCCGTTGTTGCTAGCGCTGCGACACGCAGCCACCAATCCGAGCGGAGCAACGAAGAGAGCAGGCGCCAACACAAGAAGGCCGCGTTCGGGGGCAACGAGAAGCCGAGCCAGAACGCTGGGCTTGGGATAGGTGATTCCCATCAACCCCTGTTTCATCCCACCCCAACCGTACACGTGAGAGTAGCCAATCGCGAATACCGAGCCGAACGCTGCGTGATGATACCAGCAGAGCAGAGCTACCGACGGCAGCGCGCCAGCAAGCGCGCCCAGCCCCACCATTAGCAGTCTTCTGCGTCGTCCGTGCTTCCAAGCGCCGGCAAGGGCATAGATGAAAAGGACCAAGGCAGGCGGAGCTGCCTGGTACTCAGTCATGACGGCCAAGCCAAGTGCCAGACCCAGGGCAAAGGCAAGCATGATGTCGCGTCGAGCGAGACGAGCGAGACCATAGCCATCGCCATCGCTGGCGCCGGCGCCGGCGCCGGCCGCAGGGCGGTCACTTGCAAGCTCAATGGCTGCGGCAAACGCCGCAACAAGGCAAGCTGCCGCGAGTTGGTGCCCCCAGAAAAGCGTTGCATACGCCCAAGCGGGGGTGGCCAAACCAAAGACGATCGCCGCGAGCCCAGCTCCCGTCTCTTTGCTGCCCAGACGTCTGGCAAGGTACATCAGGAGAAGAGCCGCGAATGCAGTGGGAAGCGACGATGTCGCCAGAGTGGCGGCATACGACAGAACCGCGATCGCTCTCGGCGAATCGAGGGCGTCTTCTCCACCCGCCCCAAGCGCGGCGCGAGCCACGGCTACTACTGGAATGGCGGCAAACGCCGATCCCGGGGCCTTGTCGGAGTACCAGTGCCCGCCAAGGAACGAAGCGTCGCCGGTATTGTGATGGTAGGCATCGATCGAGAAGGTGCCCCGCTCCACCACGGCGCGAACCAGGTCGAAGCGGGAGTTCTGATTCCAGCCGCCAGCCTGATAGAAATAGCCATAGGAAACGAACAGCGTACACGCGAGGAGGAGGCCGCGCCAAGGGAATCGTTTTCTCACGGCCTGTTGCTACTCCATCGGTGGGGAAATCAAAAGTGTGTCCCGGAGAGTCGACGGCGATTGCTCGATCGACGGTGACCAACCGATTGATTTGATCCGGGATTCCGGCCGCCTATTCAGGTGCGAGCCGTACCGGGGGGGCTGTTCCAGTTCCAGTTCCTGGTTCCTTGTCCCTAGTTCCTTGTTCCCTTCGTCGTCGTCGGAATTGAACAAGGAACTAGGAACAAGGGACAGGGGACCGAGAACGGCTAGCCCGTTGACCGATCGGGATACACCCGAAATCAAGCGCTGCAGGCCCTCTCGTCGGGCGGCTGCGACACGATCCTCGTTTCGTCCTCGCCAGAGGCATCCTCGACAACCAGGATGTCTTCGTCATCGACGACGAGAAGGTCAGCATTCTGAAGATGCCCGACGTTGCGTCGCTCGAGGCCTCGTCGTTCCCACCTGAATACCCGGTCATCCTGCCGGCCAATCCGACGGTCGTCCTGGCGTCTTTCTCGCTGCAGACGCCACCGCATTTCCTCGAGCGATTCGGGCATGGGAATGAGCTCGGTCGCGCGCGTGGCGCAGATGTGACACATCGGCAGCCACGATCGCCGAAACTCCACCAGTCGCAGATTGGAGCGACGTCGCTCTCCACAGATGGCGCAGACTGCTCCAATACCGACAGGACGACTCTCAGCCCAGCGGGAATAGCAGCCCCAGCAGCGATTGCGTCGCAACTCGGTAACCTGCGCCCCGCAGATCTCACAGGTTTCGAGTGGCCGGTCATTAGGCATTGTTTATTCGACTCTCCTGCTATTGGTGGTATGCCGTGCCTTTGGCAAAGGCAACTTTTTCAAACACCTGTTTGGTTCCGGCCTTGCCAGGTTAGGATGTCGTCCTGTCTCGGTTCGGCTCGGTTTGCGTTGCGTTGCGTTGCGTTGCAGGTCCCAAGATGCGTCATCTATCCATATTCGCCGTCTGCAGCCCTGGGCTCGAGCCTGCCCTCGCATCAGAGCTGTCCACCTTGACCGATGGCGGTCCTTGGCAACCATGCGATGGCGGAGTCGAATTCCCGGGCGACATGGAAATGCTGTGGCGAGCGAACCTGCACCTGCACACTGCCACGAGAGTGCTTGTCCGCGCCGGAAGCATTCGCGCCCGCGACTTCGCCACTCTTTTTCGCGAAGCTGCCGGCCTTCCATGGCACCACTATGCCACCGTTCCGGTTCAGCTCAGGCTCTCGGTAACCATGCACCGGTCTCGCCTCTATCACAGCGGAGCGGTGGCTGAGCGAGTCCGCGCGGCGATTGCAAAACGGATAGTTGTGACGTCCAGCCCGAGCGCGCCTCTACTCCACGTACTAGTCCGCGGACACGAAGACGGAATCGTGTTCAGCGTCGACTCATCGGGCGAACCTCTCTATCGTCGGGGATACCGTCTGGAGACCGCGAAAGCGCCTCTTCGAGAAACCTTGGCGGCTGGCGTGCTCATCCTCGCTGGATGGGAACCTGCGACGCCTCTCTGGGATCCGATGTGTGGCTCGGGGACCCTTGTCCTCGAGGCTGCGTTGCAGTCTCTCGCTCGAGCTCCGGGCGCATGCCGGGACTTTGCCTTCTGTTCTTGGCCTTCATTCAATCGCAGTCGCTTTTCTACTCTCGTCGCCAACGCTGCCCAAGCCAACCGCACCAGCCCTGCGGCGCCGCTCCTGGGCAGCGATCGCAACCCGTCAGCAGTGGCGATCGCCAGCCGGAATGCCGAACGCCTCGGCGTGCACGAGCACGTGCGATTCTCTTGCGAGGACCTTGCGCATGCCCGCCTTCCAGACCAGCCAACCGGCCTGATCGTGTGCAACGCTCCCTACGGGCGGCGGATTGGCGGCAGCGATATCAGGACGACCTACCGAAGCCTTGGTGTGCTTGCCAGCAAGCTCCCCGGCTGGCGGCTGGCGGTCCTTACCTCGGAGCCTCGACTCCTGGGCACAGTTGGACGAGACGAGCTGCGGGTGCACAACCTCGTAAACGGAGGAATCCGCGTCGGGCTCCATCTCTATGGGGGGGGCGGCGAGGGCTCGCAGCCGCCCTTCGAACGAGCAACCAGTCAGCGGAGTATTCGATGAGAATAGATACTCGCGGAACAAAGGAGCCGCCCATTGGCAAACGGGCGCGCCACGCCTGCACCACCGTCATGCTGTTGCTGGCAACATTGCTGACCGTCAACGCCATTAACGCCATTGCCGGCAGCGGTGATCAAGGCCGCCTCGTATTCACGCGCGGTCGCGATTTGGTCGAACAGCGTGTTGGCAGTCCTGCCAGCACCAGAATCATAGCCCGGATGCCCGATACCCTGGCCCTGCGAGCACTGGAGACCGACCCGAGCGGACGCCTGATCGTTCTCCAGGCAGAAAACGGTGCCGGGTGGATTGCCGGCAGCCAGCTCGACATAGGCGAGATACAACTAGGCGCCTGTGCTGGACCGGGAAGGCCTTCGCCGGACGGCAGGCAAATCATCTGCAGGACGGCCACGGGCCATGTCATCACGGACACCGCCACTGCCAAGACCAGGGATCTGCCACCCCGGTTTCGCGAGTACGGCTTTCTCGGCCCCGGACCGGGGGTGTTGATTGCCGTCGGCACCAACGGAGCGCTCAACCTGCTATCAGTCGACGGAGTCGTCGATGCCAGAGTGCTTGCTCCGCCAGGGTCTCGCTCCCGCATACTGCCATCACCGAATGGAACGAGAGCGGTGGCTGTGATCGGCGATGGCCCGCACTCGAGGCTGTACTCGTTCGCCCTCGATGGCGAGGCTACTCCCAGATGCCTCGGAGGTCCTGGAGTACCGATAGTCTGGTCGTGGAATTCGGAATGGGTTCTGCTGCAAGAAGGGCTTCTGCCCAACGAAGACCTCGAGGAAGACGACGAAGGAGAGATGGGAGGAGATTCCGAGGAATCAGCCGGCACCCCGCTACTGTGGGAACGAGACAGTCACCGGGACGACAACGACGAAACCGGCGTTTCCGCCGCCAACCCCTGGCTTCTGGCTGCGCCAAAGAGAACCAAACGTCGCCGGCCAGCTCCTCGACCCCAACCGCCGTCGACCAGGGCCTGCGCAGTCCGGGCAACGGGGGGCGAATCCAAGTGTTGGAATGACTTCGAGGGACTTGGCTTCTCCCCCGACTCACGGCGCGTGCTACTCAGGCGCGGCCAGGCCTTGTATGCCGGCGAGATCGCCGGTGTGCGTGCCGCCACTCCAAGACCGCTGATCGAAGGCGTCGATGGACCGGCAGTGTGGCTCCCCACCATGACTTCGGACGCTGGCTCCGCCGCGCCGGATACTGCACCAGTGATTGTTCCCGACGCTGCGGCGCCGTCTAGCTCGGGTCCCGGGGAGTCGGCGACGATTGACGTCTTCAGCCGCCGTCCCTTGGACGCGCCCGCTGCGCGACCTCCACGATCGCGTCGAGCTTCTCTACGACCTCACTCGGGATGGCTTCCTGGTAGTCTTGCCCGCATTGTTCGGACCGACGAACACGACCCGGTCGCCGAGCTCGATGTCGACCTCGTTGAAGAGCTTGAAGTTGCGAATGACGAGACGTGTGAGCATGGGTCCTCTTTCTGGCGCTCAGTCCACCCTCACGCCCGCAGCACGGCGAGCTGCCGGCCTTGGTGCACCATCTCTTCCAGCGAGGCCCGCTCCGTGGCAGACGGCGTCTCCGTTCGCCGGTCGAAGAGCACCAGCAAGAGCTTGTCGTCGATGAGCTGGCGCACGCCAGGGATACGCCGCTCCGGCGGCAACATGTAGTGATCGCGCGCATCACAGGGACCGGCAACGTTGAAGAAGCGCGGCATTGGTCTGGCGATCATAGCGTGATCCTGGCCGACCGCCAGCACGGGCACAGGACCCCTAAAACGGCGGTAAGAATAGCTTCCCTGGCAAGCCAGCGACGTAGCCCAATCCCTCGCCGGCTGGACTCGTCGTCACTCACCTCGACGAGCTGTCCCACCGCGTCGTGTGCCAGCGAGAGCACCCGGCCGCCGTCTGGGTAGTGCAGCCTGGAGCGGTTCGCCGCCAGGTAGCTGCTGCTCACGGCCTTGCCGTTCTGTGCTTCCTCGATCACCCGCCCCCGCGAGTCGTAGACGATTGCGACCAGCGCGTCGTCGTCGGTCGCCAGCGGGTCGTTGTTGTCGAAGGCCTTGGTGATGCGTCCCATGCCGTCGTATTCGAAGGTCTGCACGGTGGTGCCGACGATCAGCGGAAAGCCGCCAGCAACTTTCCTGCTCGGGTCGCCGGTGATGGTATGGGCGGTCAGGCGGTCCGTGCCGTCGTAGGCCAGGGTATGGACAGTATTGTTTTCGTCGACGAGCTGGATCGGATGGCTGTCCCGGTCGTAGACATAGGTGCGACGGCCACCGTCGGCGTTCACCTGCACCGTCTGGCGATCGAGCACATCGTAGCCGAACGTGGTGCCGCTGCCATTGTCGTCGACCCGAGCGACGATCCGACCGTTGGCGTCGTGCACGGTGAGCCTGGTCACGGTTCCGTCCGCATTGAAGGGGTTTGCCGTATCGAGCTGACTCCCGCCCTCACCGTTGGTCGAGATCTCCTCGATCTGCAGCCAGAGACGGCCTGCTCCATCGTAGAAACGGCGGGTCGCATTGCCGCGGTCGTTGATCTGGCCACTCGGATTGAGCGGATCGGCGATCCTTGGCGCGCGGCTGTCGTAGGATGCGATCAGACGGTCGCGGCTGTCATACTCGGAATAGAAGGTGTGCCCGTCGGCAGTGGTACGGCGGACTTCGCGGTCGAGAGCATCGAAGACGTAGGCAGTGGCCACGATCACCGGCGCCTCGTCGCCCTCGGGGTTGGCGTGGGTCTCGACCCTGCGAATCCGGTTGCCGTTCCCGTCGTAGCTGAACCGACAGGTCGTGGGCGTGGGGGTGGAAGCGGAGTTGTCGACGACCGGGATCGTCTCGCTGGTGCGGCGGTCGGCTCCGTCGAAAGAAGCAGCGAACACGGCGCCGTTGTCTTCTATCCGGAAGGTCTCCCGGCCGTTCGTCCCCCTCGGTGCCATAGACCGTTTGCAAGTACGGCGTCAGGGAACCGTCTTCTACCTCGTTCGGCGCGATCACTGCCGTCAAGTTGTGACGGAGCCGCTCGTCGGTTGCGGCAGCATCGTACGCGTAGCGTTCGCGCCGACCGGAGGGAAAATCGGGTGTGTCCCGATCGGTCAACGGGCTAGCCGTTCTCGGTCCCCTGTCCCTTGTTCCTAGTTCCTTGTTCAATTCCGACGACGACGAAGGGAACAAGGAACTAGGGACAAGGAACCAGGAACTGGAACAGCCC
>JAZDLZ010000304.1:0-5485 GCA_043801535.1 Pseudomonadota bacterium | reverse complement strand
CCCAGTAGCAGGCGGCGCAGCCACGTACGTACGGCTGGAATCGCAGTCCCTCGTCCTGTTACTGCCGCTCTCACCTGCTCCCCTTCGCCCTCCAAGCAGTGCTCGAGCCAGCTCTCGTGGATTTGTTGCAGGTTCTCTGGGAGCTCGGCCAGGAGAGTTGCTGCCTCGCGGGCGAGGAATCGGATTTTTTCCTCGCGCGGTAGGCCGAGGATCCGCCGTGCTTCGGCCTGGCAGCGGGTACGCGCCGGGGCAGCCAGGAACCGCAGGCAATCATCGGGAGCCAGTTCCCCACTGCCAAGGACTGCTGCCAGGACAGCAGCCCTGTCTTCTGTTGCCAGCTTGCTCACCCGAGGTCGGGAGCGGCCTTGTGAGGCAGGCGGGCGCGCAGCTTGTAGCGGAGCACTGTGCCGTGCGGTCCTTTGGGAAGAGAATCCACGAACTCGACCCACCTCGGGTATTTGTACGGTGCAATCTCTCTTTTCACGTACTCGATCAGCTCTTGTCTCAGAGTGCTAGTGGGAACGAAGCCAACGTTCGGCACCACGTAGGCAAGCGGCTTGGTCAGCCCGTGCTCGTCGGCAGCTCCGACCACCGCGCATTCCCATACTGCTTCGTGAGCAAGCAAGGTCTTTTCGATCTCTAGCGGCGAAACCCATTTGCCGCTGACCTTGAAGAGATCGTCGGTGCGACAGCAATGGAAGTAGTGGCCGTCGCGATCGGCCAAGAACCGATCGCCGGTACGCAGCCACTCCCCGCGAAAGACCGCGGTGCTGTCGGTCGGTCGGTTCCAGTAGCCAAGCCCAAGAGACGGGCCTTTGATCTCCAGCGTGCCTATCTCGTCTGGTGGGAGAGGACTACCCTCCTCGTTGACGATTCGGGCCTCGAACTCTGGTACCGCCGTTCCGCACGACCCTGGCCTGGACGGACCGATCGGATGAGCAATGACTGCGTGGAAGGCTTCGGTGAGTCCATAGCAGGGGAGCGGTACTGCGCCGAGCACGGCGGAAATCCGATCCGCCAAGGCTGGAGGCAGCGATTCTCCTTCCGAGACACACCGCCGTAGCATCGCCAGTGGTGGCTCATCGCTGGGAGCGAGGTCCAAGGCGAGTTGATTGTAGACGGACGGCGTGGCGAACATGACCGTAGGTCGACAGATCCGCAGCAGGTCGAACACCACCGACGAGCGAGCCTGTTGCGGTAGAAGAATGGATTCGGCTCCCGCGGCCAACGGAAACACCAGGCCTGCACCTAGTCCGAATGCGCTGGCCAATTTGAACGTCGAGAAGACGCGATCCTCCGGACGCAGCCCCAGTACTCCCTCGGCATACGTGCGGAACGAAGCCAGCGGCGCACCATGGGAATGAAGGACTCCTTTGGGAGCCTCGCTCGCGCCCGCGCTGTAGAGAATCAGGGCGGGATCGTCGTCGTGCGTTTCTGCTGGTTCTGCAGGCGTAGCAGTGCCAAGCAGAGCCTCGAACGATCGCTCACCGGCCCGTGCTCCTCCGACCACTACAATCTCGCGGAGAGAGCCAATCTCCAACCGGACCTCGTCGAGGAGAGGCTCCAGGCTGGCGTCCACCAGCGCAACGGAAGCCCCCGAATCACTGAGTAGGTTTCGGATGTCATTGGGCCGTAACAGCTCGCTGATCGGCACCCCGATCCCTCCGATCCAGACTGCCCCGAGAACGGACGCTGCCGCCTCCAGGCAGTCAGGCATGAGCACCGCGACCCGATCGCGAGGACAGACTCCTAGCCTGAGAAGGGCGCCACCGACTCGCGAGACTCGCGCGAGAAGCTCGCCGTACGTCCAGGTTCGTCCCGGCTCGCTGAGCGCTGGTCGGGCGGAAAGACTGATGCGGCCGATAACAGCCTCTGCCAGATTGAGGCGTTGAGACATGGGCACTAATCGTAGCTAGACCCGGGCATCCTGGCAACCGTGCCAACAAGCCCCCTAAAGATTCGGCCAAGACGGTCGAACCAGGCTGGAGAGGGTTGACCATGAGCGAGTCCAAGAAGAGCGAAACGCCAGCCAGGGTCGGAATGCCCGATCCCGTTGTTGAGCTTGAGTGGATGTTCAATCGGGCCATCACCCTGTGCGAGGTTGCAGCAGAACGGATCGCCGCCAAGGACGCCGAAGGGAAGGGGCGGGCGATCAACGAAGCCCTGCAGATTGTCGAGACTCTCGACAGGGCCGTCGACGAAGCGCTGCCTCTTCCCATGCGGCGCGACCTCCACCGGCTCTACCAGTACGTGCAGCGGCAGCTCATCGCCGCCAACTCGCTGTTCTTCTTCGGGTCGTTTCCGGTGGTGAAGGAGGTTCTCGGTCTTCTCCGGGACGCGTTCCTCAAGCCAGTCGAGTCTCCGGTCGAGTCTGCCGAGGAAAAGGCTTCTCCGATCGTCGAGGCGAGCAGACCCGAAGCCCTCGGCTGACAGGACAGCGCCTACCTGGCAACATGGCCACCTGGCAACCTGGCTACCGTGTCTTGCCGTCGTTGTTGGCAGCGACTTTGCTGGCGGCTTCGGCGAAAGCAGCTCTGAGCATGCAAAGGATTTGTTCGACGTGGGCGAGCGGCTTGGGCGACATCTTCTGGCCGGCCTCGAGCACGGCGTCGCGGGCATAGCGGTAGAGCCGGGATAGGTTCCTGGTCATCTGTGGCGCTGCCTTCTGGTCGAGCGCGGTCTCGAGCTCACCGAGGATAGCCAGCACGTTTCCCAGTGCCTTCCCTTTGCCTTCTGCGTCCCGTTTGGCGATTGCCTCCCGGGCCTTGGCCAGGTCGATCAGGGCTCGATTGAAGCATTCGTCGAGGATGCGATGGGGCGGCGCCGAGGAGATTGACGTTCGGCGGTAGGTATTGACACCCCTGCTAGTAGCCATGCTCAGCCATCCTATCCTCCAAGGATCACCGAGGCAAAGATCAGTTGCTGGGTCTTGACGTTCTGGTGGTCCTTCCAAAAGTCGAACAGATTCTCGGAGTGGTTGAATTCGCGCTCGACCGTCTCGATGCACTCGAGGATGGTCTGTCTGGTAACGGTATTGCCGGCACCGAGTGGCTGCGAGCCCTCGACGCCAGGCAGCAGCGGGATCGCCTCGAGGGCGGTGGTCTGGCTGACCGCGAACAGGCGGACCAGCGCATAGAGGAAGAGGACGAAATGGAGGCCGGGAACGATTCCCTGGGAGAAGTAGTGCTGATTGTAGTAGAGCTTGTTCCCGACGTAGGTGGCAAGAAGCGGCTTCAGAGCTTGCTGCGCTGGCTTCAGCACCGAGCCAACGTCGGCGCGGAATAGTTGGGCTGCCGCTTGCAGGCTCGCATCCCCGCAGTCGCCTGGGCTGTCGGAGAGGCGATAGCGAGCGATGGCGGCGAGAAAAAGCGGGCGCGAGGAGTCGAGCATTCGTCCGCGTGCCACCCGTCGCTCCACGATCATCTTGAGGATCCGCAGGTGAATGTAGGCGTTCGTTTCCTGGATTGGCACTTGGCGGAGCTTGCGAGCGCCGTCATTCTCGAGCAGGCGGGCCAGGCTCCGATGGACGTCCTCTTTGTCGACGTGGCGTCCCAGGCGGATGAGCTCCTCGAGCCAGAGCCGCACGGTCATGAGGCTTGCTTCCACCGACGGCGAATCCAACTCCAGGATCTGCCGGAAACCATCCATGAGCTTGTCGAAGGCAGACGCAGTGAGCCCGGTGTGGCGGCGCGAGTCCAGGTAGATGAGAGCGTTGGCGGGAACCGCCAGCCCGCGATCCACGACGCTGCGGTGGAGCGGTGGAGGATCGCGCAGTCGTTCCAGTCTACCTTCGGTCTTGTCGAGGGCTTGGATCATTCCTCGGCACGCGAACGTGGAGCCGAGAAAGCGGCCGGCCGGGGTAGTCACCAGCGCAGAGGGGAAGCTGCGGCAGATGACCGGCTTGCTCTCGGAGCCATAATGGCGGTGCAGGTAGCAGAGCTGGTCGGCGTCGAGAAACACGCAGTGGCCGTCCGTCATCTGCAGAGTTGCATAGGCGGCGCTGGTCGGGTCCTCGCGCACCTTCAGACACTGCTCTCTCGTGAGACCCCGCGGATTGCCATCGCCCGGGATCAGCAAGGTCCCGAGGTGCTCGAAGGTCTGTTGATCGACGAGGACTTGCCAGTGATGGCAGCACCTCCCACATGCCGCACAGGAGAACTCGACCCTGGTTGGGGTGGCGTACAGAGGAAGAGCACGAGGTGTTCGCATGTGACCGTGACGTGGCGTCGTGAGCGTAAGCGTGAGTGTGAGCGTGAGTGTGAGCGGATTCTCCGGGATCTCGCCCTTGGCTTCTACTGTATGATTGTTGTGGAGCGAGATGCAATTTGGCGCTGTGCTCATTCAAGTTTCGCCAGGATCGGCCGACCTTCATATTCATACCCGGGAGGTCTAGGTGGCGTTCACCCTTGGTGGCATAACTCCGTACTCGATGCTCATCTCGAGCCTGTCGCGCTACCAGACGCAGTACGCGACTGCGGTGCAGCGGCTATCCACTGGCCTGCGGATCAACGGAGCTGCCGACGATTCGGCTGGGTTGGCCATGGCAACCCAGCTCAATGCTCAGATCGGCTCGTCCAATCAGGCCATCCGCAACGCCAACGACACCACCTCGCTGCTCCAGGTGGCAGATGGTGGTTTGAGCGCCGTCCAGACCGCGCTCGGCCAGGCGCGCGAGCTGGCGGTGCAGGCTGCCAACGCTTCCGCAACGTCGAGCCAGCGCATCGCGCTCAATCAGGAGCTCCAGGGCCTGCTCGACGAGATCGACGACATCGCGGCGGGCACGTCCTTCAACGGCATCAATCTCATCAACGGCAATATCGGCGAAGCATCGCGAATCCAGGCGTCGGCGGCCCAGGTGGGAACCATTGCTTCCACCGAGACGCTCACTTTCAGCGGTCCGCTCTTCAACGGTCTGTCTACCGCCTCGACGCAAGTCACTCTGGCGGTAGGAATGTCCCAGACCGATGTCGTCGCTGCCATCAATTCCTCCCTGGTGGGACAGTCCATCACCGCCAGTGCCAAGGGTGGGATTCTGTATCTGACGCCCAATGGGGCGGATTCGGCGAGCTCTTTCGCGGTGGTGTCCAATCGGGCTGCTGGCGGCGGAGCTAGCGGGATCGGGACGACCAAGCTGGTCCTCTTGTCGGATAACCCCGGTACGCTCAGCACGGGGACCGCCGCCACGGTGACCGCGCCGATCGCGCAGACCGCAACGCTGGCCAAGGCAGAGACACTGACCTTCTCCGGAATGCTCTTCGATGCTCTATCCACCAGCGAGAAGCAGGTCAGTCTCAACGTGGGGATGGACCAGGTCACGGTGGCCAAGACCATCAACGATTCCACGGTCGGAGCGTTCGTCACCGCCTCGGTCGTCGATGGCAAGTTGACGATCACCTCGAATACCGACGAGGTGGCCGGCACCTTCAGCGTGGTGTCGGATCAGGCGGCGGCCGTCAACCAGACCGGCATTGGCTCCACTGCGCTG
>JAZDLZ010000299.1:0-2653 GCA_043801535.1 Pseudomonadota bacterium | reverse complement strand
TCAATGCAGCTCCGAGACCGACAAGGTTCTTGGTCTTGCCGTACGATGGCAGGACTGGTAAACCCTTGGATGAAAAGGCTCTTCGAGATTGTGCACCCGGATTGTGGAAGCATCTCTGTCGCAATCGTCCACGCCTCGAGTCTCGGAAAGGCACATTGATCGGCTCGTGGATCAAAAGGGGGTTGTGGTGGTCGTGTCTCGGCGTAGGACCGTACAGCTTTGCGCCGTACAAAGTGATGTGGCAGGCCTATGGAGCCAAGGTGTTCAAGCCTGTTGTATTGGCCAGCATAGACGGCCAACCTTGGCAGGGGAATCAAGCGATGCATGCTTTTGTGCCCTGCTGGAATCTGGAAGAAGCCAACACCGTATGTTCGCTTCTTGGCCACCCGTCCATTCAACACTTCTTGTTGTCTTCGAGGACTCAAGGCACATGCAACTGGGCGCAACCGGGAAGGATGAAGCAATTGATGAGGTTTGCCGAGCAGCAGTAGACGCTGTTGCTATCCGCACCCAGTGGTTGGCTGTTGGCAGCAGGTCGGTGGTGATCGCGCGGTGGTCGGCCTACTTCCACGTCGCCGCGCAGCGAAAACCAAGGTACGCGGTCGGTACTTCGCCGAATTGCCGCACCGTGGCCGTCAGCTCGTCCTTGTCGGTGTTGTAGAACGAGCCGCCCCGTATCACCCAGAGCGTGTCCCCGCCCACGCGCACCGGCGAGCCCGGGTACGCCGCGGCTCGGGTAGACGTCCACTCCCAGACGTTTCCTGCCATGTCCTGCAAACCCTCGGGAGTCGCGCCGCACTCATGCTTGCCAACCAGCACCAGCGCACCGCTGTCTCCGTGCAAGCCGTTCACGCACTCCTGCCGGAAATCGCTGCCCCACGGATATAGCCGACCAGTCGCGCCTCGCGCTGCCCACTCCCACTCCGATTCCGTCGGCAGCCTGCCCATCCCCGGATAGCGCCACTGGCAGTACGCCTCGGCATCCTCGTAGCGCACCTGCACCACTGGCAGTCGGGCCATCGCCGTCAGGTCTGCCGCATCCGGCCACGGCGCCACTGCCCGACCGGTCGCCACGAGCTCCCGGTACTCGCCAACCGTCACCTCGGTCGCCCCAATCGCGAACGGCGCCACGTCGACCTCGTGCACTGGCGTGTCCAACGCCACGCCGCGACGATACGGCATCCTGCCCTGTCGCAGCCTGCCTCCGGGAATCGCCACCATTCCCGCGGGTGGCAGCCGCGTTCCTCGAGCTCCACCGTCAGGCAGCGATTGCCTTGCCGAAGTGTCCCCGCCCGCTCCGACGCCAGCGCCACCAACGCCGACGCCGACACCAGCGCCGAACGTGGCTCGCCCGGCCGCAACCGAATCCTCGGTCTTCGTTCCGCTTTCGCGCGAAACGTATGCCACCAGCGCAATCGTCAACCCGATGCCAGCGACTGCCGCGTAGAGGCTGCGCTTCACCAGTCGCGTTCGCAACGCAGCACGAATCTCGGTGGCCGACATGCCGAGCGTGGTACCCATCATCATCGACGAGCTCCCGCTCCCCGCCGGTCGACTGGCCACCTCGCCTCGACCTACCGATGCCGGCGTTTCCGCCACCGGCACCGGCGGCGCCAGCGCTGCTACCGCCGGTGTTCCCACTACCGGCACTCCGGCCACCGGCGTGCGCAGATGCTCGCTGCCCGCCACGCTCCCAGCCGCGGCGTCGAGCTCCTCGATCAGCTCCCTCATCGTCTGCTGCCGCTCTTCCGGCGGCTTGGCCAGCGCCCGCACGATCACCGCTTCCAGCTCCGGGGGAATCGTCGGATCGAAGCTCCGCGGGGAAAGGGGCGCCTCCGTCAAATGAGCGGAAATGATTTCGCCAGGACCCTCGTAGGAGAACGGCGGCCGCCCGCACATCATCTCGTAGAGAATGCAGCCCAGCGAGTAGATGTCCGCCCGGTGATCCACTTTGCCAGCGCCGCGGCACTGCTCCGGCGCCATGTAGGCCGGCGTGCCCATCAGCAAGCCAGTGCTCGTCCTCATCAGCGGGTCCGCCCCCTTTCCCACGAGCTTGGCGATGCCGAAATCGAGCACCTTCACCCGAAAACCGCACGGCACTTCCTCTGCTGGCACCAGAAACACGTTGTCCGGCTTGAGGTCGCGATGAACTACCCCCGCCTGGTGCGCCGCTCCGACTGCCGACGCAATCTGCCGCACCACCGCCACCGCAAACGAATGCGGCACCCGCTCGCGCGCCCGCCGGACAGCAAGGCTCTCGCCTTGCAGGAGCTCCATGGCGAGAAACGCCGACCCGTTCGGGTGGTGGCCAAAATCGAAGGTACTTATCAGCCCCGGATGCTCGATGATCGACGTGGCCCGCGCCTCGTTGAAGAAGCGACCGACCATCTCGGTGTTGCACGACAGCTCGGGGTGGAGCAGCTTGATGGCAACACGACGGCCGATGACCGCATGCTCGGCCAGATACACAACGCCCATCCCACCTTCGCCGAGCTTGGCAACAATCCGGTAGTTGCCGGGTGTGATCGTTGCTCGTTGGTCCCCCGTCGATGGCGGCGAAACCAGAGCGTCAGCGATACCCGACGTGGACGTGTCTCGGTCGGATGGACATGACAAGGCACCCGAGGGAGCGCAGGCCGTTCTCGGTCTTTGG
>JAZDLZ010000270.1:0-16916 GCA_043801535.1 Pseudomonadota bacterium | reverse complement strand
AGCACGATGTCCGAGTATCGTTCCAGCAGCTCTCGCACACTGCGCTGCTTGACCAGTGCGGCTAGCGAATTCACGGCAAAGCTTATAGGTCGGAACTGTGCTCGATCAAGCCCGGATCAGCAACCTATCTGTCCGTATTTGCGATTGTCACGCCACCGGTGAATCCTGACGGCTCGCGTACCTGGCGATTCTCCCGTCGACAAGTGAGTTGCGCCAATTGAGTGCTTGACAATATGTTGTGCTCGTGCTTAAGAAGAGTCCGCCAACCCGAAGACGGGATCGAGGTTCCCGGGACCCCCGCGGTTTATCCAAACCACAAGCAAGCAATACTCTTGGAGCGCGTTTTCCGCCCATCTGTAGGTGGGCGATGAGGGCATTTTTGCAAGGAGAGCGAACGTGATGAACCTGAAAGTAACGATGATCGCAGTCCCGATGGTTCTTTCTTTTGCCTGTGCCGAAAAGGCCACAAAGGAAGATTGTACGAGCGCATGCCAGAAGTACGTGTCGCTCAAGGAAGCGGCCAAGCCGGTTACCGAGAACATCGATCTCGTGGCCAAGTACACCGCCGACTTCGACACCAAGATTGCCGAGCTCAAGACCAAGCAGGAGCAAGAGGTCAAGGCGATCGACACCGAGCTCCAGACGAAGCTGGGTGAGGCCAAGACCGATGCCGACAAGACGAATCTCAACAACGAGTATGCTGCCAAGAAGACCGCCAAGGAGCAGGAATACGCCCCACAGCTCCAGACCTTCGAAGCTGACAAGCTGAATGCTATCAAGCAGGCCACTGAGCAGAAGACCAAGCAGATGGTTGATGAGAAGGCCAAGAGGGACCGTGAGGCCAATGGCTGCAGCGACTCTTGCGTGCAGACGAGCACTACCAAGCAGAAGACCACCTGCCAGATGAGCGCTCCCTCACTGTCTGCGTACGAGCAGTGCAAGTAGCAACGCTATAGTTCTGGAGCCAACGCCGTCACGTCGCCAACGCCGCGACCCCCCCTTGGGCGGCGACCTCGTTCTTTCTTCCGTACCACCCGTCACCAGAAAAACGGTTATCACATGAGACGTCCACAGATAAAGTACGTCCTGTTGTTCTTGGTGTTCGCTCTTCTCGGCCTTGCCTTTGCGGCAGTCTCGACCGCCGATTTCGTTGCCCACCTCGATCGACAGGTTCATTCGATTGCTTGCTCCTTCGTTCCCGGCATTGGCGAGCCCGACAAGACTGGCGAGAGCGGCTGCTATGCCGCGTTGATGAGCCCCTTCTCATCGGTGATGCGAACCGACTACTGGGGGGGAATCCCGGTATCGCTGGCAGCCATGTCAGTGTTCGCCTATCTCCTCTTTCTCGGAGTGGACGTGCTGATACGCCGGCAAGACCGGGATCCGCGTACCATGTTTTTCGTAGTCCTGGCTTCGTTGCTGCCGTTTGTCACCTCGGTGGTATTTCTGGTGATTGCCTTGAAGCTCGTTGGTGAGTTGTGCAAGCTCTGCGTAGGTATCTACGTCTCTTCGCTAGGAGTCATGGTGTTTGCTCTGCTGGGGTATTTCTCCTCTCGCAGAGCCGAGCAGGCAGCCGCAGAAGACACGACCGAGAATAATCCGAGACCACGGTGGGGCGTCTTTGCCGTCTATTTCATGGAGGGGGTGGCATTCGTCGTCGCCCCTCTCGTCGTCTTCCTGGCATTCAGCCCCGCCCGTGCGGAGAGTAGAGACTGTGGCTCCCTCGTCAATCCTGTCGACAAGTACGGTATTCGCGTCGACATGAGCCGACAAGGGCAAGGAACGCCAGCCCTCGAGGTCATCGATCCCCTCTGTCCGGCCTGTCGTAGCTTTCGCGATCGCCTGATCGAGAGCGAGTACATGAGCAAGCTCGACCTCCAGGCGGTTCTTTTCCCCCTCGACAGTAGCTGTAACTGGATGGTGACTAGCTCGCTTCATCCTGGAGCCTGCGCCGTGAGCGAGGCTGTGCTCTGCGCTGGCCAACGATCCAGCGAAGTGTTGACCTGGGCTCTCGACAACAACGAAGAGCTCCGGGCAACGGCACAGCAACGCCCTGAAGCTGTGTACGACAGCATCAAGAAGCAGTTCCCCGACGTTGCTGCCTGCGTGGGTACGCCAGCGGCAAGAGCGCGCCTCAACAAGTCGTTGCGGTGGATCGCTGCGAATTCCCTCCCCGTGCTCACACCGCAACTATTCGTCGGTGGCCGGCGACTGTGCGACGAAGACACCGACTTGGGCTTGGAGCTCGCAATGACCAGGCTCTTGGCTGCGCCACCCCAGACTGCGCTCACCGCCGGCGCCGCAGGTACTTCCGATGCTAGTACCAGCAACAGTAGAGGAGGCACGCTATGAGATCGCTTGGCCTGCACGGTATTTGGGGAGTTGTGGCACTCTGCCTGCTCTGCGTCGTGGTCGGGTGGTGGGTCAGGGCTGCCGGCGCCAGACTGAAAGAAGCCGAGGCGAGCGCTGCTCCTGCGCAGGCAGGAGTAGCCGTTGCTGCTGCCGCCAACGAGGGCTATTGCACCGGCGCCTTGAGGCAAATACTGCGGCGGGTGCTCACTTCCTGCGGGTTGGTCTCCGCCGGCCGGTCGCGAGGCTGCCAACCCGTCGAGGCCAAGACAGTTGCCGCGATGTCCGGCGGTGACTTCAACGCCCTTTTCAAGCCTCTCGCCGATCGGGCAGCAATCGTCGAGTTCGAAAAAGAGAGTGCCCTGCTCGATGACCAGGCACGGGAGCTCGCCTCGAAGACGTTCGCCGATCAGCGAGGAGCGTCCTACTTCTTCGTGGTGTCCCGCGCTTCACCCGAAGGTACGGTGGAATACAACCGCAAGCTTTCCGAAGCGAGAGCCAATGCCCTCCTCGAGTTCCTGCGTGCCGAGTTCAAGGATCCGGACCTCGATCAGGAAGTCGGCCTACTCTGGCTCGGCGAGGAGTTCGCCCAGCTCGGCGAGGAGTTTTGCCAATGGAAGCGCTCGCGGCCCGACGCCACCTGCACCGTGGATCAACTGAATCGCTCGGCGTTCGTCGCCTGGATCGATTGCCGCCTATGAATTCGCATTCTACAATCCACGTTTCTGGCACGACCGCGTGGTTGTTGTTGTGGTTGTTGTCGATGGTTGCTCTGGTGGGACACCTGTCTGCCTGTTCCCGTCGCCAGGACGATCAACCAAGACGCGCGCGCGTCGACATGGTCAAGAGCACCGGCACTTCCAGCGCCAACAACAGTGCCAAGGAGGCTCTTGCCGACTTCTGCGACGCCCATTTTGCCGCTGCTGCTGCCCCGATTCTCGCTCTGCCCGTTCTCGCTCCGCAGGAAGGGGAGCCTGCGGCAGTGGCCATGTCCATTTCCGATGGCCAGTCGGTTTGGCTCAACGTCTGGGCTACTTGGTGCGAGCCTTGTATTCGAGAGATCCCCCTGCTGCTCCGCTGGCGCGACTACTTGCGGCGAGAAGGCCTCGATCTCGACTTGCGTTTCTTTTCGTTGGACGAGAGCGACGATGACATCAAGCGCTTTTTTGCGGCGCGTCCGGAGCTCGCGGCCATCGGGACGCGGCGACTGGCGAATAGCGACGGGTTGGGATCGTGGGTGTCCCGCTACGGCATCGACGGCGCCAACGCCACGCTTCCCATACATCTCATCGCCTCCCCAGGTCGAAGAGTCCGCTGTCTTCGTGCCGGCGGTCTGAGCGACGAGAATCTTCCCCAGGTAAAAGCCATTCTGCGCGATCGTTGACCCAGCGCTTGCGCTCACAACTCTTTTCTCGGGTCATCTTTGCGACTATAGTGCCGGACGGGTGCGGCGACGACGACCAGGAGAGTGACATCCGGGAGGAAATCATGACGCCATCAGAGCAGGAACAGAGCAGAAAGACGTTCTACTGTCCACACTGCCTCGAGAAGCTGTCTTGTCTCGGCGGAACCGTGGTCAAGCTCAGCGGACGGCTTTCCGCCAAGGAATTCGCGGTCAAGACCAATTTCTATTTGCCCGCCGAGCTCGGCCGATACGGGGCCATCATCGAGGGACAGGTCGAAGTCGGCGAGGGGGCCAGGGTCGAGTTCTGCTGCCCCAATCCGCGCTGCGGGACTAGTTTCACTGCCACCTACAACTCCGACCTTGCCGAGATCCAGATGGTGGATCACGAGCGGCGGGAGTACGTGGTAGTGTTCAACAGAATCTGCGGCCGTCGTTCGACTTTTCTCGTCGACTACCGTCGCAAGGCCCTGCTCTGCTCCTACGGTGAGGACGCAGAGAGCTACGCGGCTGCTTTCGAGCGACCGCTCAACTTCTTTGGATCGTGAAGTGCTCCCGGCGGACGCTGCGAGCCAATAGTTGGCTTCGATGGAAATCGACGTTCACGGAATATCCAGCATTGTGATTGTCGGTGATTTCGGCAGCGGCAAGACCGAGGTAGCAGTCAACCTCTGTCTGCAATTCGCCAGCAGCGAGCCTCGCCGGCCGCTGGCCATCGCCGATCTCGACCTCGTCAACCCGTACTTTCGCTGTCGCGAGGCTCGCCTTCCTTTGGAGGAGGCAGGCGTACGGGTGGTCATGCCATCGGGAGGCGAGCAGTTCGCCGATCTTCCGATCCTCCTGCCCGAGGTCAGAGGACTTCTCCAAGACCGCGGGACTCTGTCGGTTCTCGACGTTGGCGGAGACGCGGCCGGCGCTCGGGTGCTCGCTTCGCTGGCATCCTCTTTCTCTCCTGCCGGTCATGTCCTATGGTTGGTCGTCAATGCGAGTAGACCGTTCAACGACACCAGAGCCGGATGCTTGCGAACCATTCGACGAATAGAGGACTCGACTGGTCTGAAAGTGACCGGTTTGATTTCCAATACCCACTTGATGGGCGAGACTACTCCTGCAATGGTGATGGCAGGGCTGGTCCTCGCGAAAGAAGTTGCCAGCGAGCTTGGCATTCGGGTAGAGCTTCTGGCTGCAATGGAGCCGATCGCCCAATCTTTCGCCCAACCTCTCGCCCAATTCGTCAATCAATACAAGGTAGACTGCCCGTTGTTGTCAATGAAGAGAATCATGGTTCCGCCGTGGCTGCGGCGGCAAGCGGGAACCCCGTCGAGGCCCCCGCTTGGAACTATTCTGTAGCCAGAGGAGGCTGCGCCAGATGCCCAAGATCACGGTTGACCGGGATCGCTGCAAGGGCTGTGAGCTCTGCACTTTCTATTGTCCGCAAAAGGTGCTCGCGATGTCCCAGAGCATCAACGCGAAGGGCTACTTCTTTGCCGAGGTGAAAAGCCCCAGCCGGTGTATTGGCTGCATGATCTGCGCTGCAACCTGTCCCGACGTGGCCATCACGATCGACGGCAGTCCAATTCACTATCGGTTGTTCGAATACTTTCCTGCCCGGGCGCGGCACTGCTGACACGGCAAGGAGCGAGCTTTCATGGCCAAGATGCTGATGAAAGGGAACGAGGCGATCGGCGAGGCTGCTATCCGAGCAGGCTGCCGCAACTACTTCTGCTACCCCATCACGCCTCAGAGTGAGGTTGCGGAATACCTCTCACGGCGCATGCCAGAAGTGGGAGGTACCTTCCTGCAGGCGGAAAGCGAGCTGGCGGCGAGCAACATGATCTTCGGAGCTGCAGCCACCGGAGAGATGGCGTTCACTACCTCGTCGAGTCCTGGGATCAGCCTCATGTCGGAGGCGATCTCGTACATTGCGGGCGCCCAGCTTCCAGCGGTCTTCGTGAACATTGTTCGTGGTGGACCAGGCCTCGGTGGGATCCTGCCCGCACAATCGGACTACCTCCAGGCAACCAAGGGAGGTGGGCACGGCGACTATCGGGTGTTGGTCCTCGCTCCGTCGACGGTCCAGGAGGCGGTCGACCATACGATGCTCGCCTTTCGTCTGGCCGAAGAGTACCGCAATCCGATAATGGTGTTGGGTGACGGAATGATTGGCCAGATGATGGAGCCGGTCGAGCTCGACGAGCTACCACCGAACCAGAGTCTTCCCTCCAAGGAGACCTGGGCCACCTGTGGCGCCAAAGGACGGCCACGCAATATCGTGCGTTCGCTCTTCCTCGAGCCGGAGGTGCTGGAGAAGAACAATCACGTCCTCGCTGCCAAGTATGCTCGCTGGCACGAGAAGGAGATCCGTTTCGCGACCTACAACTGCGATCGCGACATCGATCTCTTGGTGGTCGCCTACGGCATGACCGCCCGGATCTGCATGACCGCGATCGACGAGCTTGGCGCCGAAGGCATTCGGGTCGGTTTGCTGAGGCCCATCAGCTTGTACCCGTTCCCGTCGAAAAAGGTCGCCGAGCTCGCCGATCGCGTCGGAAGAGTGCTGTGCGTGGAGATGAGCATGGGCCAGATGATCGAGGACGTGCAGGCAGCGGTCGGTCGCAACATGAAGGTGCGATTCTTCGGTCGTACTGGTGGCGTGGTACCGTCGCCCGACGAGGTCGCCGCAAAGATACGCCAGCTAGTGAAACTGGAGGCGTGCGCATGACAAAGCAGGCGTGGTCGATTTCCCCCGACGGCCGTCAAGGCGAACAGGAGGTGCACCGATGACCCCGATGACCCCGACGCAGGCGACGCAGACGACAGCGACGACAGCGACGACGAAGCTGTTCGCGCCCCCTCGATCGATGAGCAAGGCGATCACGCACTATTGCCCAGGGTGTACCCATGGAATCATCCACCGTATCGTCGGAGAGGTGATCGACGAGCTCGGAATCGCCGAGAAGACCGTTGGCATTGCCCCGGTAGGCTGCTCGGTGCTCATCTACAACTACTACAACATCGACTTCCAGGAAGCGCCGCACGGACGAGCTCCGGCGCTCGCCACTGGCGCCAAACGGGCGCGTCCCGATCTGATTGTGTTCACTTACCAGGGCGACGGCGATCTGGCATCTATCGGGACCAACGAGATCATTCACGCTGCCAATCGCGGCGAAAAGATCACCACCATATTCGTCAACAACGCCATCTACGGAATGACCGGCGGCCAGATGGCGCCAACCAGTCTGCCCGGGCAAGTAACCACGACCTCGCCTGCTGGCAGGGATCCGGCGACGGCTGGCTTTCCGATGAGGATGTGCGAGATGCTCGCCACCCTCAGGACTCCCGCCTTTGTTGTTCGTTCGGCGGTGCACACCCCGCAGCTCGTGGTGCAGACCAAGCGGGCGATCAGGAGAGCCTTCGAGCTGCAAATCGAGGGCAGGTGCTTCGCCTTCGTCGAGGTGCTTTCTACTTGTCCGACGAACTGGGGGATGAGCCCGGTCAAAGCCACCCAGTGGGTTCAAGAGAATATGGTTCCCTACTATGCCCTCGGGCTGTTCAAGGATCCGGATGTTGCCGAGCTTGCCGACGGTCGAATTGCTGCGCCGCGACCGCAACCGCAACCGTGGCGCGAGGTCGCGCCAGGGAGGAGCTGATCCATGCACACTGAGGTTCTTTTTGCCGGCTTCGGCGGCCAGGGAATCATGTTGATTGGCCAGATGCTCGCTTATGCCGGCATGGAGGAAGGCAAGAACGTGGTCTGGCTGCCTTCGTACGGACCAGAGATGCGCGGAGGCACTGCCTACTGCACGGTCGTCGTTTCCGATCGTCCGATTGGCTCGCCCATCATCGATCGCCCGAGCACCATCGCAGTGCTGAATCGTCCGTCGCTCGAGAAGTTTGCCTCGCGAGTCAGGGCGGACGGGTTGCTGATTATCAATACGTCGCTCATCGACATCGGCACCGATCGCACCGATATCCGGGTCATCAATGTGCCGGCCAACCAGATCGCCCTCGACGCTGGCACCGGCAAGGCGGCGAACATGGCAGTGCTCGGGGCGTATGTCGGCGGCACTGGCGCGGTGGAGCTCGAAACCATCCGCCACCAGATTCGCAAGCACTTCTCCAAGAAGCCGCAGCTAGTGGACTTGAACCTCGGTGTTCTCGAGCGCGGGCACCAGCTCGGCCAGGCAGTTGCGTCCTGAGTTGCGGCGGCGCAGCGCCAGGAGCGCCAGAATTGATGGGATTGATGGGAGCGATTCATGACTATTGCCGTTGATTTTTCGCCAGCAAAGAAAGCGCTCGCTAGCTACCCTGCCGAGCCCCGACATTTGATTTCGGTATTGCAGGATATCCAGCTCAGCTACCGCTACCTCCCAAGGGAGGTGTTGGAGTTGACTGCGAAGGAGCTCGGCCTCCCGCTCGCCAAGGTGCTGAGCGTGGCCACGTTCTACAAGGCGTTCTCCTTGACTCCGCGAGGAGAAAAGGTGCTGCGAGTGTGTACCGGCACAGCCTGCCACATTCGTGGAGCACCGCTGATTCTGTCAGAGCTGGCGACCAGGCTGCACCTTGCGCCAGGAGAGACCACCCGAGATCTCGAGTACAGCCTCGAGGCGGTCAATTGCGTAGGCGCGTGCGCGCTGGCGCCAGTGGTCATGGTGAACGACACTGCGCACGGCCACATGTCGGTAACTCGAGCACGCCGGCTCGTCAAGGACAAGGACAAGGACAAGGACAGGGACAGGGACAGGGAGCGTGACAAGGCCGAAGCCGGTGGCCAAGAGAGCGCTGCCGGAGCGGGAAAAGGTGGGGATGGCGGCGAGGAAGAAAACTAGAGGAAAAGGAACTAATGGAAACGGTGCGCTACGAATCAGTCCGGGCGTTTCGCGATCACGTGGCTTCTCTGCGTGCCTCTGACCAGGCGGTGAAGCGTCGAGTGCTTGTTTGCTGTGGCACCGGCTGCTTGGCTGGTGGAGCGCGCGAGGTGGCTCAGGCATTCGACCAGCAGCTGGTCGCCCTCGGAATCGACAAACAGGTCGAGCTCGGCCTGGTAGTCAAGCGGACCGGATGCCATGGATTCTGCGAGAAGGGTCCGCTGGTCGTGCTCATGCCGGAAGGCGTTTTCTACAAGAACGTCAAGGCCAAGGACGTCGAAGCGATCGTCGAGCAATCGGTGCTCGGCGGAAAGACGATCGAGTCGCTTCTCTACGTCGATGTCCAGACCGGCAAGCCTGTTGCCAAGTACAGCGACATCGAATTCTATGCTCGCCAGCGTCGAGTGGCGATGCGGAACATCGGTCAGATCGACCCGGCCAGCCTCGACGACTACCTGATCCGCGACGGCTATTCCTCCTTGGCCAAGGCTCTCACCACCATGACTCCCGAGGGGGTGCTAAGCTGCGTCGAGCAAGCCAAGCTGCGCGGTCGCGGCGGCGGTGGATTCGACGCCGGTCGCAAGTGGCGCACCTGCAAGAAGGCGGGCGGCGATGTTCGCTACGTAATCTGCAACGGCGACGAGGGCGATCCAGGGGCGTTCATGGATCGCTCGGTCATGGAGGGCGATCCACACGGGGTGATCGAAGGGATGATCATCGGCGCCTATGCCATCGATTGCCATCAAGGCTTCATCTACGTGCGTCAGGAGTACCCGCTGGCGGTGGAGCACCTGCGCAAGGCGATCGCCGATGCCCGCGAGCGCAATCTGCTCGGACCAGACATTCTCGGCACCGGGTTCTCGTTCGACCTCGAGATCGCCCGCGGAGGTGGTGCGTTCGTGTGCGGCGAGTCGTCGGCGCTGATGCGTTCCGTCGAGGGAAAGGCGGGTGAGCCACGCGCCAAGTACGTTCATGCCACCGAGAAAGGGCTCTGGGAAAAGCCGACAGTTCTCAACAACGTCGAGACCTGGGTCGACGTGGTGCGGATCATCGAGCAAGGCGCCGAATGGTTCTGCTCGCTGGGAACCGAAGGCTCGAAGGGAACCAAGGCGTTCGCGCTCGTCGGCAAGGTGAGGAACACCGGCCTGGTGGAAGTGGAAATGGGGACGACTCTGCGGGACATCATCTTTGGTCCCGGCGGAGGTATGCTCGGAACCGGGGATCGTGGCCGGTTCAAGGCAGTTCAGACCGGCGGACCGTCGGGAGGTTGTCTACCCGAACGCCTGCTCGATCTGCCCGTCGATTTCGATTCGCTCACTGCCGCCGGCTCGATGATGGGCTCGGGCGGCATGATCGTCATGGACCACAGCACCTGCATGGTCGACGTGGCACGCTACTTTCTGTCCTTCCTTACCGACGAGTCGTGCGGCAAGTGCGTGCCCTGCCGTGAAGGGCTCTACCAGATGTACCTGATCGTGTCGAGGATCTGCGAAGGCAAGGGCGAGCTCGCCGACCTCGCCAAGATCGAGGATTTGAGTCAGACGATCCTTCTCGGCTCTCTCTGTGGTCTAGGCAAGAGCGGTCCCAATCCGGTTCTTTCCACCCTGCGCTACTTCCGCGACGAATACGAGGCACACATCAAAGACCACCGCTGCCCGGCAGGAGTGTGCAAGGCGCTGATCAGCTATCGAATCGACAACACTGTCTGCAATGGTTGTGGAGCTTGCCTGACAGCCTGCGCCAGCTCGGCCATCAGCGGGATCAGGAAAAAGGGCGAGACCTTCCAGGTCGACGAGATTCGCTGCAATCGGTGCGGAGCCTGCGCGGCGGTCTGCAAGCTCGATTCGGTGAAGGTGCTGTAGCTCTAGTAGCTCTAGTAGTAGTAGTAGTAGTCAGTCCGGCACGACACTGCGCGAGGAAAAAGGAAGAGGAAAGCATGCCATTTTTCATCACCATCAACGGCAAGCGGGTCGAAGCAAGGGAAGGCGAGTATCTGCTTGCCACTGCCCGTCGAGCCGGCATTCCAATTCCGACTCTGTGCGAGCACAAGGCGGTCGAACCATTCGGAGCGTGCCGACTGTGCATGGTGGAAGTAACCAAGCAAGCCTGGAAGGGGTGGAAGGGACTGATGACCGCGTGTCTCTATCCTGCCGCCCCGGACTTGATCGTCGAGACGGACAGCGAGCGGGTTCGCCAGGTTCGCAAGAACGTCCTCGATCTGCTGCTGGCTCGGTGTCCGGAGAGCGCTCTGATTCAGCGGCTAGCCGTGGAATACGGCGTCGAGCACACCAGCTTCACCACGCGCGACAGCGCCGACCTTTGCATCCTGTGCGGCTTGTGCGTGCGGGTTTGCGAGGCTGCCGCAACGAGCGCCATCTCGACCATGAACCGAGGGCGGCATCGGGCAATCGGAACCCCGTTCAGCGAGCCACCGCCTGATTGCACCGGTTGTCTTGCCTGCGCCCATAGCTGTCCGACCGGAAACATCGCGTTCGTCGAGCTTGGCGGCAGGCGGCAGATCTGGGGCAGGACTTTCGAGCTGGAGACGTGCTCGACGTGTGGGAGGCCGCTGCCGATAACCAAGTGTCAGGCCGATTTCCTGGCCAAGAGGCAAGGAATGGAGCGGAGCTGCCTGGCGCGCTGCGCCGAATGCCAGCGTCGGGAAACGGCGGTCACGTTCTCGCGGATCGCGCAGTGGAACGAGCTGGGGATGGTCCAGGAGGTGTGCAAATGAGCGATCCGGCGATCAGCAATCTTCTGGCCAATCCTCTGACGAATCTTCTGGCCAATCGTCTGGTCGTGCAGCCGCACCTGTGCACTGGCTGCCGTTCCTGCGAGCTCGCCTGTGCCTTTGCTCATGGCGCGAAAGGCATCCCGGGCTCCAGCCGCTGCGTGACGGTCAGCGTCGGCAAGAGCGCGTTCGTGCCCATGCTGTGTCTGCAGTGCGACGAAGCCGCCTGTGCCAAGGTCTGTCCGACGGCGGCGATTGTTCTCGACGACAGCACCGGCGTCTGGTCGATCGACCAGGATCGTTGCATTCGCTGCATGGCGTGCACTGTCGCCTGTCCTTTTGGCAACATGCACGTCGACCGTGCCAGCAGCAGTGTCAACAAGTGCGACCTGTGCGCAGACCAGGGCGGTCACCCGCGCTGCGCGATGTTCTGTCCCAGCAAGTGCCTCGTCGTTGAGCCACGGTGACAATGCCGAACGGTGGCAGCAATACTCGGAGCCAGCAGGCGGAGACCGCCAAGAAGTATCGCAAGACTGGCCTCGAGCAGTTTCTCAAGTTCGTGCGCGAGCTTCCCGTCGTCGCTCCCAAGCGACTGTATGCCCGTCTCGAAGAGCTGGGCTATCGCGGGCAGGAGCATGCCCGCAGAGCAGTCTCGCTCATGGCGTACCGGCACATTCGGAGGATCAAGCGCATCTATCTGGACGGCACGAGGCGCGACGAGCTGCTGCCCAAGACGAACTACCTGCTCATCGGTCCGACTGGCTGCGGCAAGACTCATCTCGTCGAGTTGCTGTTCAACCACATTCTGAAGCTGCCGGCGGTGATCGTGGACGTCACTACCTATTCGGAAACCGGCTACGTTGGCCAGGATCCCAGCACCATCCTCACTCGGCTGCTCCACTGTGCCGACGACAATCCGCTCCTGGCGTCGATCGGCATTGTTTGCCTCGACGAATTCGACAAGATCGCCTCCGGACAGAACAACGCCATCTTCGCCGGTGCCGGCACCACCAAGGACGTAACCGGCATGGGTGTCCAGCGGGAGCTCTTGAAGATGCTGGAGGCGAGCGAGGTGATCGTTCCGCTGGAGCTGACCCATTCCACCTACGGGGATCACCTCGTAATGTCGACCGCCGACATTTCCTTCGTCGCCTGCGGCGCCTTTTCCGGCTTCCAGCAGGTGGCGAGGCGGCGCGGCGCCCAGGATAGCATTGGCTTCGGTCGCAAGCTCGGGCGTCCTGGCTCGGCCGATGCGATTGCCGTCAGCTTTACGCCCGACGAAGTCGAGAGCATCGCCAACTATCAGGCCTACGGTTTCTTGCCGGAGCTGATGGCTCGTTTCACTCGCTTTGTCCCGTTCGCTGCCCTGGATCGGAAGACGCTCAAGGAAATCCTGCGCACCAATGTCATCGACCGGCTCGACAGCGAGTTCGACGACGAGGGACTCACCTTGACCGTCACCGATGACGTGCTCGACCACATCGTCGACGAAGCGTTGAAGCGCGAGACCGGCGCTCGTGGTCTGGCAGCCACGCTCACCCGCAGCCTCGAAAGCGCCGCCTTCGAGACCTTCGATGAAAAGAGAGGCTGCGAGGTGCGAGTCGGCCTCGACCAAGATGGCGATCTGCGAGTGGAGATCGAGTAGCAAGTGCGTCGTTTTTCTGCGTTCGCGGAAGGGCGCAAGCTGCTGCTGCTACTGTTGTTGGTGCCGATTGCAGCGTTGCTGGTGGCTCATTCGCTGTACTTCGATTTCGTCTCCGACGATGCCTATATCTCGTTCGTATACGCTCGCAATCTGGCCGAGCACGGAGAGCTCGTCTTCAATTTGGGCGACCGGGTCGAGGGCTACACCAACTTCCTCTGGACCGTTCTTCTCGGTGTCCTGCTCGAGCTAGGTGTTCAGCCAGAGCTTTCATCCCGGGTCATAGGAACGGCCCTCGGTATTGCGACCCTCGCCCTGACCGTTGGCTGCTCGCGGCTCTGGTGGTCGGGTAGAACGACAAGCCCAGTTGTCGTTGTCGTTGTCGACGGCACAGCTTCGTGTGTTGCTCTTTCGCCTTGGGACTATCTTCCGGCAATGCTGCTTGCCATATCGTCCGGGTTTGCCTGCTGGTGCTCGGGCGGGCTCGAAACGCAACTCTTCACCTTTCTCGTCATCCTGGGGATCCACGCCTATCTTGCTGACTCGCTCGTCTTTGCGGGCGTTGCGCTGGCGCTGGCGGCACTGACTCGCCCGGAGGGATGTCTGGTGTTGGCGGCGACTGTGGGACACCGAGTAGCCGTATCATTGATAAGGGAGCACCGACTATTACCCAGGCGGCAAGAGCTCCTCATGATCGGCGCTTTCTGCGCTATCTACCTGCCTTTCTTTGCCTGGCGGTGGTGGTACTACGGTTGGCCATTCCCCAATACGTTCTATGTAAAGGTAGGAGGTCCTCAATCACCCCAGTATGCCAGGCAGGTGCTAGCCAATGGTGCCTACTATGTCTGGCAATGGGCAACTCAATCCAGAGCGCTGCTGGCCATACCCCTGGCAATCGTGGCGTTCTGGCGCGCTCCTCGCGTTTGCTCCTATTTGCTGCTGCTCTCCGCCGCCTACCTTGCCTACGTGGCAAACATCGGCGGCGATTTCATGGGACTGCACCGTTTCGTCATGCCGCTCTTTGTCACCACGGCGCTGCTTTCGACGCTCGGATTGCGCCAACTCGCTGGTTGGTGGCTGTCCCGGAGCTCGGCAAGGCCGTGGTCCGCAGTCGTACCAGCAGCAGCAGCCTGCCTGCTGCTCGGAGCATTCGCCTGGTCGCAGGCAAGACTCTCCAAGAAATCGTTGGTGCCGGTCGCCGATCGCGGCATTGACCGGCCGGGATACTTGAAGCTCTATGCGCACGACCGAGAGCTGATCGGAAGAGCGCTCGCCCCGCGCCTGCGACCCGATGACTTCTCCATCGTCGGCGGAGCAGGCGTGCAGCCCTACGTGGCCAGGATGCGGGCGATCGATGTCTTTGGACTGGTATCGGAAACGATTGCCCACGAAGTGCCGCCGACCAATCCTCGCCCTGGTCATCAGAAGTGGGCGCCCGCCTCATTGCTCCTTCGCTACTCGCCAACGTTCGTGTTCCATTGCTACGACATTCACCGCTCGCCAAGCAGCTACCGGCTCTGCGGCGAGGCACGCACCTTCGAGGAAAACGGATACGAGCCGGTCACCATTCACGTGCCCGGGCTTCGCGAGCGGGGCGAGTACTACACCTTCCTCAAGCGCAGGGACCGCGACTGGCAATGAGGAGCACCGCTTCCTCTCGTCCGTCCTCTCGTCCGTCTTGTCGTCCGTCTTGTCGTCCGTCTTGGAAACGCAGCCTCACTATCGTTGGCAGCGCCGTCCTTGTCGTTTCCGTGCTGCTGGCGCTGCGCAACGCCTGGCAAACCAATACCGACCCGCTCGCCCGGCTCGAACGTACCGAGGCTGGCTACCAGGGGACGTGGTGGTTCCCTCGCGGCGGGCCGTACATCGTCGGCTTCGAGCTACTGGGGTCGCCGCCGCCTTCGCCGCTTGCGTCGCCTTCGCCGCCGTCGCCGGTCACCTTGGCAATCGACGGCAAGGTGGTCGCCAGCGACGAGAGAAAGACGGCACGAGTCATCTACGAGGCTGGTGTCCATTCCGTTGCCTTTCAGGCTCCGCCAGGAGCGCGGCTGCTCTGGCACCCACCAGGTCGCCGCGGCGCCCTCGAATATGTGCCCTGCTCCTCGCTGTCGCCAGATCCGCCCGAGACGGCGCGCTTCGGCATTGGTAGAGGGGCGTCGCTCCTCGACGCAGCAGTTGCCACCGCGATCCTGCTGATCGTGGCGTTCGCCTGGCTGGCGATCGTCCGGCCGCACCCTTCCCGGCGCGCCCTCGTCACCGGCGGTGCGATCTTCTTGGGGGCACTCCTCGTCCGCGTCGCCGTGCTCGCCGACGCCGACCAGACCTGGGACGAAGACGAGTACTGGTCTTCGGGAAGAAACTACCTCGTCAATCTCCTGTCTCTCGATTTCCGTCAGGAATCGTGGCGCTGGAACCTCGAGCATCCGCCGCTAACCAAGTACCTGGCAGGGCTCGGGGCGCTGTGGGCTGACAGCTACGTTCCCGCTCGCTTCCTTTTTTCCTTGCTCGGCGCGGCGACGGCCGTGCTCACCTACGCGATCGGCACCAGGCTGCTCGGAACGAGGGCAGGAGTCCTCGCCGGAGTTGTTGCTGCCCTCACTCCCCGGTTGATCGCCCACGATTGCATAGTCGGGCACGAAGCTCCGTCGGTCTTCTTCTGGACCGTGACCGTCTGGCTCGCCCTGCGAGTCGGCGACGCCCTCGAGGGGCAGACGACCTCGCTGCCGTGCGCCGCCGTCCTGCACCGTCGAGTCAGCGCCGTCGGAATCGCGGTCGGTCTTGCCGCTTCCACACGGTTTGCCAACCTCCCGCTGGCACTCCTCGCTGCCGTGCTCGTCATCCCTCGCCTGCCGCGCGACCGACTGTGGTGGAGGATCACCCAGGCGGGCCTGGTCGCCTCCGCCAGCGCGCTCGCCACCTTTGTCGCTGTCTGGCCGCGGATGTGGAGCGACCAGCTCGCCAATCTCGGTGCTGCCCTCCGGATCCTTGGCCGCCAGCACCTGCCCGAGTATTACCTCGGCGACTTGGTGCAGTTGCCTGGTTGGCACTACTTCCCCGTCTACGTGCTCGCCACCATGCCGCTTGGACTGGTGCTCGCGGCGCTCCTGCTCGGCGGATGGCGAGCGTTCGCCAGGCGCGAGCGAGCGCTGCTGGTCGTAGCCGTCTGGATGGCGGTGCCATTTGCCGTCGCTTTTTCGCCAGTACGGCAAGACGGAGTCCGCTATGTGCTCCCGGCCATGGTGCCGCTTGCCGTCCTTGCCGGCGCCGGCCTCGACCAGCTCGTTGCTGCCTTCCCTAGAGCACGCCGGGGCACAGCAGTAGCATTGGGAGCACTCCTGGCTGGCTATCTCGCCACGGCGTGCTTCCGAGCCCATCCCTATCTGCTCGACTACTACGGCGAGCACGTGGGAGGCGCAGAATCGGTCGCCCGCCGTCGCTGGTTCGAGGTGGGGTGGTGGGGTGAAGGCATTGGCGCTGCCGTCGGGTACTTGAATGCCCGCGCAGATCGCGCTGCCACCGTGCATCGAGTGCTCGAGCCGATCCACCTCAATTGGCTCCGCGCCGACCTGTGGCACGATGCCGGGCTCAACGATTCCGAGTGGCTGCTGGTCAACCGAATGGGAAGGATCACCTACGAGCTCACCCGCCGCCGCCCGCTCGAGATTCCGGCCAGTGCCGTTCTCGTCTATCGAGTCTCCGTCCAAGGAGCCTCCCTGGTCGAGCTCTATCACAACGCAGCTCCGCCATAGTCCAACAGCCCGAATCCGGATTCCCGCAAAAAACTGGGTGTGTCCCGGAGAGTCGACGGCGATTGCTCGATCGACGGTGGCCAACCGATTGATTTGATCCGGGATTCCGGCCGCCTATTCAGGTGCGAGCCGTACCGGGGGGGCTGTTCCAGTTCCTGGTTCCTTGTCCCTAGTT
>JAZDLZ010000269.1:0-3118 GCA_043801535.1 Pseudomonadota bacterium | reverse complement strand
CTGACGCTCTGGTTTCGCCGCCATCGACGGGGGACCAACGAGCAACGATCACACCTCCTCGCTCCTTGTCATCCGGGCGCCTCATCGCCGACACTTGTTCAAGTTATTCTGCGACGGCTCCTAAAGCACCACGCCCCTTCGGCCCTTTCCGACTTATTTGACAGTGCCGACCAAGAAGCTCAATACTCACGAGCTCGAGGACATTGACGTGGCGTCTTCCAGTCATGAAAAGGACGCACCTGCTTCAATACGAATCAAGCTGAAGTATTCGGACGTGGCGGCGTTCGTCGAGCGTTTTGCCGTGAACGTCGGCCGCGCCGGATTCTTTCTTCCCACCAAGTCGCCCAAGCCAGTTGGCACACCGGTTCGCTTCGAGCTCCTGCTGGAGGACGGCACTACCCGCGTTCTTCGCGGAGAAGGTGTTGTCGTCTCGGCAAGGGCTCCGGATCCTGCCAAGCCGAACCGTCCATCTGGCATGGGCATCAAGTACAGTCGACTGGATTCTGCAAGCAGAGCCATGGTCGACCGGGTGACGGCCGTCAAGAAATCGCGAGGGCTGCGCGACGACTCCGCAGTGCCAATGCCAATTGCTTCTAGCTCCGAAAGCGGCCCGATCGTGAGTGTGGATTCGTCGGATCACCCCTGCTCGGCAGGTGGCACGGCAACCGAATCGACCGGGTCGGACAAAGCAAGAGAGCTGGTTGTCGCGGCCCGTTCGCCGGCCCGTTCGCCAGCTCGTCGTTCGGTGGCAGCGCGGATAGGCCGGGCCGCGGAAGCGCGCTCTGCTGCGGACAAGAGTGACGAGGATCTCGATGCGCTACTCAAGCTGGACGGTTCTGCGCTCGAGACGGCTATCCGCCGGGCACGCGCCATTGCCAAGGAGGCGGGCGGCGGCGATGAGCTAGCCAGGCTGCTCGAGCGAGATGACCGGGAGCTCCCGAGCCTCGAAGAGGCGACCAGAGTCCTGGCGAATCTAGTGAAGAGCAGCACGGAGGCAGCTTCTTCGTCCGCAGCCTCGACGTCAATACTCAAGGAATCCGCGATTCCCGCAGAAGCCGAACAATCCGCGGGACGACCTGCTGAGCACCAGGCACCCACAGCAGCAGAGGATGCGAGCTCGAAACCGGAATCAGCCAGTCCACCTGCTGCAATCACCGAGGAGGGATCTTCTCGACCTTCTCCGACTGCGACTGCGGTCGAGCAGAGACAAACGGTTCCAGCCGATGGCGGCGAACCAAGCCGGCCAAGCTCGCCGGCCACAAGCTCATCCGAACAGAAGGATTTGCAGGAAAAGGCGCCCCAGGACTTCACACCAGAGGCACTCGATCGCCCGCGTGAGCCGGCTTGTGCAGTCTGCTCGCCACCGCCGCTGCCCACGGAGATCGCTCGGTCGAGCCAACCAGCATCTCCAGCGCCGACCACTGAAAACAAAAGGGAAGCCCAGGCCAGCGACAACGGAGCCGCTGGCGAGGGGTCCGAAGACAAGGACAGGACGGATCCCTTCGGCTTGGCCGCAATGATCGACGGAGAGGTTGGAGCCCAAGAAAACCCAGTGGCGGAGACCGGCATAGTCGAGCCTGGTACGCTCGAGATGATTTCCGCCTGCCTGGAGGTAGGTCCAAAGGATTCCGAGTTGTCGAGCTTCGCGCTCGAAATCGTCGAAGGACCACAGGCAAACGTCCGGCGTCAGCGTGATGCTCGCCGGAAAGGCGCAGGGACGGAGGACAGCGACGAGACAAGCCAACCAGTAGACACGAGCGTAGCCAGCGAAGAAGCATCTCTCGCTCCGCCCGCATCTCCAGAGGTCGCTTCCGCCCTCGACGACGGACTGGAAGTCAGTATCGTGATGGAGGACGACGACGACCTTCTCATCAGCGTCGAGCCCGGCGATGTCTCGGAAGAATCCGGAGCGGGATTCGAGAACGGACGTTCAGCCGAGCCTGCTACCGAGACAAGTCCCTCTGCCGAGCAGGGACCGCCAGTCGAGCCCGAGCCAGATCCCGAGGCCGAGCCCGAGTCCGAGCCCGAGCCCGAGCCCAATCTCAGCATCGAGCCCGGAATCGAGTCCGAGTCCGAGTCTGGTGCTGGGTCTGGGTCCGAGACAGGTGCTGATCGCGGACAGGAATCCGGACCCGAGAATGGATCCAAGCCTGCTTCCGCGGCTGAGCCGGAGCCCAGGTCGTCGATTCCCACGCCGACTCTGCTCGGGAATGCGCCGCCAGAGCCGCCAGAGCCGACTGCGCTAGACAAGGCACCAGCCGAAGACCGGACACCATCCGCTGCCGCCGACACGGAGCCACCTGAACCAACACCGCCACCTCGAGCAACTCCCAAGAAGGGACTGTTTCGCAAGCTATTCGGCCGATAGAGAGAGTGTAAAGCGAGTCTGACCGGTCCCCATTTTTCTGCTATCAAGATTGCTGACGGCGCCAGACTTTTGCGCTAGTTTCAACAGCGTGAGTGCCGAGACACGAATTGCCGCAGACTGCAGCATCAACGGAACCATCGAGGCTCAGGGCGATCTGACCATTGAAGGTCATTGCGAGGGCCGCGTTTCGAGCAAGGGAGCGATCCGAGTCTTGAAGGCCGCAGTGATTGTGGCCGACATGGACAGTCGCACCATCGAAATCGACGGTTCGATCACTGGTGACGTCCTCGCATCCGAGATGATCGATCTTCATGCCAACGCCCGGGTCGTAGGAGACCTCCGCGCGCCAGTGGTCAAGGTCGCACCGGGGGCAATGCTCGACGGACGGATCGAGCATTGGCGAGAGCCGAGCGAAGCAGGACCATCTGGCCGAATGGCACTCCTGTCTCGCCTCGGGCCCCTCAAACGACCGAGACGTCCCGAATCCCATTCCTGCGCCGAGGCACCCGAATGGACTACCGACGCCACCGACGCTACCGACGCCACCGCTGGCACCGCTGCGGCTGCGGCTGCGGCTGCGGCTGCGGCTGCTACCGGCGCCACGGTGCCTGATCGAAGGCGAGCGCAGTCAATACCGAGGTTGCCTCGTCCATCGTCCCACGCAAAGCTGATCGTAAGGGAACGACCAACGCCATGACCCAAATCACGACTCCAGCAGCCGCCGTCCTGGAAATGACTCTCGAGCAGAAG
>JAZDLZ010000220.1:0-2030 GCA_043801535.1 Pseudomonadota bacterium | reverse complement strand
TCATTGGAGTGCCATGTCACCGTCGCGCCGCCGATTGCTGCGGCGAGAATAGCACCTCGAAAGAGGAATGGAACAAGGAACTAGGGACTAGGCACAAGGGACCGGGAACAGCACGACCAACGGCTTTTGTTCACACCCCGTCGCTAGAGCGATATCAGGGACACGGCGCGGGCCTCACGAGCTACTCCCGTGGTCGTTGCCTGGTTGCGAACCAAGGGCGGTATTCCTCCATCCTGGCCATTTGCTCGGGCGGGGCTCGCCGCCGGCAAGTTGCGATCTCTTGGGATGCCAGCGGGGCAACCCAGCGCACCTCCACACAGTCATTGGGGTTGTAGGCGATCTCGAATCCAGCCCGGCGGTCGACGATTTCCTCCAGTGACAGGCGAAAGGTGCTGCCGTCGGAGCGAACGTAGGCGATCGAGCGCTTGCGAAGCTCGTCGATCAAGAGCTGCTCGAGATCAGCAACGATCTGGGCGAGCCCGCTCGGGGAGAGACCAAAGCGATCCGGCGTTCGGCCTACTGTCGCCGGGAAACCAAGGACTGTGTCGATGGCGATGAGGAGTCTGAGATCGCGCGAGGGCGTCGAGTAGTCTTCCCATGGTCCGCTAGTCTGAAAGATCGCCGAGCCTACCGGCATGGCCATCGGCATAGTCGCGGTGGCAGCATGGCGTTCGGCGTTGGCGACCGAGATGACTCGGCGAGCAACCGCTTCGTGCAGAGCGTCCACCAGCGAGAGCAAGACAGTCGTCGTTTTGAGGGGTCTCGGATTGATGAGACGTTCGATGGTCTCGTAGAAGTCAGAGACAGTGCCGAGATACTGCTGGCGGCTGAGCGGCCAGGCATTGCGAAGTCCGTCGAGCTCGTTGTTGGGAACGAACACTGTCATGAGGCGCTTGCTCTGCCGGATGCAGGACGCGGGCGAATGACATCGTCGAGTCCGTCGGCCAGCTCGGTTTGCGCGCCGCGGCGGTGCATTCGCCAGGATTGGGCCGGCAGAATCCTGTGCCATCTCCTCCTCTTCGAGCAGCCAGGGACGATAGGCCTTGAATCCAGCCCCGCCTCGACTGGTGTCGGGATCGAAGAGGAACGAGCCGCGCCAGAAACGGCGACGGCCAATGGTGCCGTCTGGCTGGGCTTCGGCACCAATGAGGAGCCCCGGTTTGGCGAGTCCCTGGTTGACCCAGGCAGCGACGATGAGCAAATGCCCGTATGGGTCGGCGAAAACCGTCCCAGGCCGGAGCGCGCCGCGGGAGAGCGGAACCGGGTAGAAATCGGTCGTGCTGTCGTCGGGGCTCGTTCGTCCGTTGGCTGAGCTCACCGCCCGGAATAGCCTGTCCTTGACAAACGAGTTGAATGCAGTCGCCTCGCTGCCGGCTTTCCTTGGCGTCTCGTTGCCGGCGCTTCTTTGCTCGAAGGCAGGATCATCGAGGCTACTCCCACCGCTGAGGGCGCTGCACGTAGGAGGTCGGCCAGATCTGTTGCGGTGACATGCCAAGTAGCCGAATGGCAGCCGCAGCTTCCAGGCGAAGTAGGCACGGAGAGCGTAGGGCAGATCGGCACAGTCGGGTTCCAGCTCGAGCACCGCGTCCTCGTTCGAGCCCAGATGGTCGAGAAGCAGGTTGCGCCGAGGATCGCGGAGTAGCGCCTGCAGGTTCGGCCAGGTCGTTTCCTGGTCGACGGGATCGGCGGGATCGTCGAAGAGTCGCTCCACGAAGGCGGAATAGAGATTCTCGGTGGATTTGCTCCAGCCGCGCCGGCGCGGGAGCCATACCGGGCACGGCAGGGCAGTAGCAGAATTGCCGGCGGAAGGTGTGACACCGCGGCAGGGACTCTTGCTCGGCGAGCGGTGCCGGCCAACAGATATCGTTTGGCAGGCGAGGACTCGCGTTCCGTCGCCGACGACGGCACGCCAGCGTCCCGGCATGGGGTTGGGGACGGCCGCGACGTAGCTGAAGGGCGGACCTCCCAGACGGTCCGTTTTCAGGGTGGTGCGGCCGCCGTGGGGGTCGATGACGGCAAGCTCGACTGGT
>JAZDLZ010000203.1:0-10522 GCA_043801535.1 Pseudomonadota bacterium | reverse complement strand
GAATCCAGGCGAACGCATTCGGCTTTCATGGCGGGCTCGACCGGGACGGCCGCCCCAAAACGGCGATAGTGACCACGAGCGCAGCGTGGCTTCGCCGCGCGGAGGGGGGGCCCCGTTGAGCTTTGCTCGACGGGGGGGCGGCGAGGGCTCGCAGCCGCCCCTAGTAGGGAGGACCCGTCGGAGGTCTCCTCCGACGGGGGGCGGCGAGGGCTCGCCGCCGCCCCTAGATCGACGGTCGCGGCGGGGAGGTCGTGAGGCGCGAAAGCGCCGGCTCAGGGTGCGAACGGCGCAGCTTGCGCCGGTCGCGAAGACTACGAGAAGGGCGAAGAACAGCCCTCCGCCGTTCCCTCCGCGCCAGCGACCGATTGCGCACGAGCAGCCCTGGTCGGTTGGTGGCTCGTCCGTGTGTGCGGCGTCAGCGGATTCGATTGCGGCGTCGCTGCCCTTGCCACAGTTGGGATCCAGGGTGCCAGCGCAGGCGCCGCCGCTGCACGTCTCGCCGGTGGCACAGAATAGCGTACCTTCGCAGGACGTGCCGTTGGCGACTGCAATACAGCGACCATCCGCGTTGCAGGTCCGGCAGCTTCCGCAGGGCTCGCCTGGCTTGGCCGCGGTACAAGCTCCCATACCGTTGCAGGTGCCGCCGCAGGTGCCGGCGCCCGAGCACTCTCCGTCCGGATCGCTGCCCGCGGGCACTGGCGAGCACGTGCCCACGCTGCCGGCTATCACGCACGAGGCGCACACTCCGGCGCAATCGGTGCTGCAGCACACGCTGTCGACGCAGTTGCTGCTCTGGCACTGCGAGCCGTCTGCGCAGAGCGCGCCGATTGTCTTCTTGACGCGGCATTGTTCTCCGTCGCAGTAGTTGCCCAGAGCGCAGTCGGCATTCTTTTGGCACGACGTGGTGCAGGCTCCCGAATGGCACAGGTAGGGCGCGCATTCCTGCGAGCCACCGTCGTTACACCGGCCGCTGGTCTCTCCGACCCCGCACATGTCGGCACGGAAGAGCACGGTGCCAGAGCAGTAGGCAGAGCCACAGGCCGTGCCGAAGGCAGCGTCGACGAAGCCCGTACAGGCTGCATCGGAATTGGGTTCTTTGCAGACGCCGGCCGCGGCGCAACGGTTGGTGGTTATGTCGGAATAGTTGCGGCAGGTCGTGTCGAGCTCGTCGCAGTCGAGAACGCCGCACCTGTGGTCGTCGGCCGGCGCCTCCGAGCACGCGCCCGCGTCGTCGCAGACGGCGCAGGTGCCGCAGTCGGTGCCGCTGGTCGCGTCGACGAAGCTCGTGCAGGTTGCGATAGTGTTGGAGGCCTTGCAGGAGCCCAACTCCGCGCAGCGGTCGGTGGCCATGTCGGAGTAGTCGCGGCAGGGCTTGTCCAGGCCGTTGCAGTCGAGAACACCGCATTCGTCGTCGTCGGCCGGCGCCACCGAGCACGCGCCCACGCCGTCGCAGACGGCGCAGATCCCGCAGTCGGTGCCGCTGGTCACGTCGACGAAGCTCGTGCAGGTTGCGATAGTGTTGGAGGCCTTGCAGGAGCCCAAATCCGCGCAGCGGTCGGTGGCCATGTCGGAGTAGTCACGGCAGGCGGAGACGAAACCATCGCACTCGACGGAGTCCAGTGCCACATCAGTCGAGATTGACCATGTCGCCTCTTGACATTGCGTGCTGCCGCCCCGAGTTCACACGCACCACTTTTCGTTTGGGAGCATCCAATGAGCGAACACGAGGAAACAACGGACGTCGATGAAGCGAGAACAGTCGACGAGACCATCGACCGCGTCGAGAGGCTCTATCGCGCGCTAACCGGGCGGGAGCCACCTGTAGTCGAAGCTCTCTCCCCGATGCCGGAGGGGATCGATCCGCAGCAATACGTCGGCGAGCAGGTCGATCGGTTGATTGACGTGCTCGAGCGAGCACCAATACACCTCGGGCTCGTTCCGACGTGGACACCGCCCATCTCGGCATGGGAAGGACCGAAAGACGTGCTGATCTTCGTCGAGCTTCCGGGCGTGCCCCGCGAAGCAGTGGAGATAGTGGTTTCCCGGAACGTCCTCACCGTCACTGGCAATCGCCCCACGCCAGTGAGCAATGGCATCCGGGAGTACGCACCTCGATGGGTGGAGCATCCTCTCGGTGCGTTCCGGCGCGCTGTGGCGCTGCCACCGGTGATGGTCGAACAGATCAGCGCCGCCATGAAGAACAACGTCTTGGAGATTCGAGTGCCAAAAGGAATAAAGGCATCGCTCACGACGCAGGCAGTACCGATTCATTGAACGGCGAGTAGGCCGCCCGCAAGGGCATTTGACGCAAACGGAGGAGCAACGATGGAAGCGAAAGTAGATATTCGGAAACTGCAGATGCTGAACGACCGAGTGAACCTTCTCATCGACGCGGTGAACCAAGTGCGCTACTCGGTCCACGGGATTCAGCCGTCGATCGGAGTCACTCCGCAGGTGGCGACAACGCCCAGCTACGTGCCATTCGGCGCGCCCCAGTACCAGAATCTCGACCCCTATCGGATGGCACTGGAGCATCTAGCCCGACTCAACGAGATGGCTCGTCTGGGTGAGCTCGGCCGCTATCCGTACGCGGTCACTCCCCAGGTACCGTTCACTCAGCCAATACAGCAGCAGTTCGTGCCACCACAATTCCCCTGGCTAGGTGCGCCCAGCGCTAGCCCATTCACGCAGATTCCCTGGTCCTGGACAGGCGCGCCAATGACGGCAGTCAGCGATATCAACGAAGCGACGCGAATAGCGCAGCACTTCCCGAACGTGTTTTCGCCCACGCCGCCACAAGCCATCTAGACAAAGGGCGTGCCGCCCGCTCACCGCAACCCGTAGCGCTTCATCTTCTCGATGAAAGTGATTCTGCTGATGCCAAGTCGCCGAGCGGCTGCGCTCTGGTTTCCCCCACAGGCAGCAAGCTCGCTCTCGAGAACAGACCTCTCGAAGGCCGCGACTCGCTCTCTGAGCCCGATCCCGGCCGGCAGCCGCTCATCGCTGGCGATCGCCACCTCCTCCTTCACCGCAGCTTCCTGACCGAAAGGATCCTCGTCTATGAAGGGTCCGGGCGCCAGAGCAACGAGCCGCTCGATTGTGTTCTCCAGCTCTCGCACGTTGCCAGGCCAGCGATGACTCTTCAAGCGCTCGAGCAGGCTAGCCGCGAGGCGGATGTCACCTACCCCGAACCGCTCGCCATAGCGCCTGACGAAGTGCTCGGCAAGCGGAACGATGTCTTCGGGACGATCGCGCAGCGGCGGCACGTTGACCACCACCACACCAAGACGGTAGTAGAGGTCCTGGCGGAAACGCCCAAGCTCACCTTCCTTGGCGAGATTTCGGTTGGTCGCGGCGATAATACGAACGTCGACTGGTACTGGCCGATCCTCTCCCACTGGACGCACCTCGCGCTCCTGAAGCACGCGCAGCAGGCTGCCTTGAATCGTCGGATCGAGCTCGCCGACCTCGTCGAGAAAAATCGTACCGGTGTCGGCCTCGCGAAACAGCCCGCTTCTCGCCCGGGAAGCGCCGGTGAAGGCTCCCTTGCTGTGCCCGAACAGCTCTGCCTCGGCCAGATCTCTGGGCAGCGCCGCACAGTTGAAGCGAACGAACGGTTTGCCCATTCTCGGCGAGGCCTTGACGAGCGCTCTGGCAACCAACTCCTTTCCCGTACCGCTCTCACCAGTAATGAGGACGGTAATGTCGCGACTGCCAGCGCGCTCGACAACAGCGGCGAGGCGTCGGAGAGCCTCCGACTCGAATACCATGGTCTTGCTGAGCGCGAGCTGCGCCCGCAGAGAGCTATTCTCCTCGGCAAGGCGGATGACCTCGAGGCTCCGGCGAACGACCCGAACGACTTCGTCGGTATCGAACGGCTTGGAAAAATAGTCGTAGGCACCACCCTTCATCGCCTGGACCGCAATCCGTTCCGATCCGTGGGCGGTGATGAGAATGACCCTCGGTGGATTTGACAACTTCTGGGTCTTCGCCAGCAGCTCGAGGCCGTCGAGGCGAGGCATTCGCAAGTCAGTCAGAACCAGCTCGATGCCGCCTCGTCCTATCCGCTCGAGCGCAGCCAGCCCGTCCGCGGCTTCTTCGGTCTTGATGCCTTCCTCTTCGAGAATGGCACGGAGGGTGTAGCGCAGTGCCGGCTCGTCGTCGACGACCAGGACGTTGGGCGTCCCCAGATGCGGGGTCGCATTGCTCATGGCCAGGTGCCTCCTTCTTGCTCGTGCTCACGATCGACCGTCGGATCGACCGTCGGACTGGCGGGAATGACGACCACTGCCCTTACCCCGCAGTGCTCGTAACGTTCCTCGAGACGCAGCTCGCCTCCGTGTTGCTCGACGATCGAACGTGCAATGACGAGGCCGAGCCCGCTGCCAGCTGCCTTGGTGGTCGCGCCCGGAGTGAAGAGCCGACCTCTGACTTCTTCTGCCAGACCTTGACCATCGTCTTCGATCTCGAAGACAGCTCCTCCATCCGATCGCTGCCTGGCACCAATCCTTACTCTCCCTCCCGGCGGACTGGCATCGAGCGCATTCTGGAGCAAGTTGACGAGTACCTGTTTCAGCTTGCGCGCATCGGCAGCAAACACCGGCTCGGGATCCTCGAGCTTCACTTCCACTGTGACTCCGCGCTCGGCAGCCGCTGCCTCGTGCAGAGCAACCACCTCTCCCAGCAGCTCACCAGCTCCGATAGTGCTCACCGCCAGGCTTTGCACTGGTCGCGAGAAATTCAAGAATTCGTCGAGGATGGCACCCATTCGGTGCGCCTCGCCAAGGAGAACGTCCATCTGCTCCGCCTCCCGACTTGGCCGCTGGATCTTGCGTCCAACCAATCCAGCGAGCCCCTGAATCGAGGCCAGCGGGTTTCGCAATTCGTGCGCCAGAGCCCCCGACAGGCTCAAGAGCTCGCGATTGCGCTCGCGCATGGTCGCGACCGTTTCCAGGCGGGCCGCTGCCGCTGCCGCTGCTGCCCGGTCTACTGCGCCGCGTAGAAACTGGCCAGCCAATCCGCCAAAGAGAATGATCCCGGTGAGGATACTGGCGAGGACGACAGAATAGACCGTGCTGCTGTTCGCCGCTGCATCGCCACCGAGAAAGCCGGGAACCAGGCCACGAAAGACGCCGAACACTTTTCCGAGAGTGAGCAGCCAGATCAAGGCCACAGGATAGCTGGCGACAATCAGGTAGTATCTTCTCTCTCCGAGGGAAAACGACGTCAGGAGTGCGACGGGGAGCACGATCATGATGGCAGGACTGTCGATGCCGCCGGTGGTGACAATGATGGCCGTCTGGAATGCCAATACCGTGCCAACGTGATAGATGATCAATCCAGTCGAATGGGCAGGGAACCGCCGCACGATGGCGTCATAGATTGACAGAGTGCCAATAACGACGCCGACTGTGATTAGAAACCCTGCCTTCCAATTGACGGAATCAACGACAACGAACAAAGAGGCCAATCCGATTAACCCGAGGCATGCAATCGATCTGAACTTGGCCAACGTGTACGAGACTCTGGCCAGCTCGCGGCGCACGTAGTCCTGGGATGCAGAGGTCGTACCGCATGATTGTCTTCGTTCTCCGTCTTCTTTGCCTGGGCACGCATTCATGGGGACCTGCCTAGCGTAAAGAATTCCTGACACGGTGTACGGAGTTTCGTACAGGCATTAACGTTCTGGCTCCTAATGATCGGCGCTCTAGCTGGAGACCAGACGCTTGGTGCGGTTTTGGGCGAATCGGGTATACAGGTTGCATAGCGCACCAAATGCATGACTCGAGGCACCAAGAGGTACGTGATGAGCCAAGAGACAACAGTCCGAGAATCGCAACGCGACGCATTACCTCGACGTGGCACGAATAGAACACAATGGGTCAGCGCCAGCGTTGGGGTGAGCAAGCGCAGAGCAGCTCTGACCGGTCCCGGCACGGTAGTGCGGATACCGTCGTTCAACTGGAAGAAGACAGTATTCTCGGTAGCTCTGGTGCTGCCGGTATTGCTTGCACCCCAGGCTGGTGCCAGTGCCAACGCCGGGTCGAATGCCGGCGAGAACGGTCGCACCGGCACCGTCGCGGACTCGGTTCCTCTCTCGATGGGAATCGAGCAAGCGGTAAGACACGGGCTTCTTCGCCATCCGAGCATTGTTGCCGCCGGCCATGCCAGCGCGGCGGCAGACATTCGCGTGGGAGAGACCGAGACTGCCTGGTATCCCCGGATCATGGTCAACGCCAGCTATCGCTATGCCGGTCCCATTTCCGAGATTGTGCTGCCGCTTCCCAACGGTCCTCCCAAGGAACTGGCGCTGGGGAGCGCTCACAATGCCGCAACTGGAGCTTCTGCGGGGTGGCGGGTCGTTGATTTCGGGGCGCGTGGTTTCCGAACCGAGGCAGCCAGGGCGGCAGCCAGTGCCACGAAGGCTGAAGGACAGGAGCGGTCGGTCGACCTTGCTGCCGCGATCCGCAGCGCCTACCTCAGCGTGCTCCTTTTCGACGAAGTGCGAGCGGCAACCGGGCGTTCTCTCGAGGTTGCGCGGAAAGACCTGGGAGAGCAGGAAAGCAGACGTGCAGCCGGCCTGGGCAGCGCGCTCGAGACTGCCGGAGCCGAGGCTCGAGTCGCCGATCTCGAAGGCCAGCTCGCCGAGGCCAGCGAAAACCGAGCCCGTGCTCTGAACAATCTGAAGACGATGCTCGGGCTCCCAGCGGCGAGCAGGTTGGAGTTGACTGACTCGCTCGCACACCTCGCCAACGACGGTGCCGGCGCCGCCACCAGCTCGGCTGCCGAGACTACCGCGGCTTCCGCTACTCCCACGGCTTCCGCTGCTTCTTCCGCTGCCGCTGCCGCTGCCGGTGGTGATGGTGATGGTGGCGTCGGCCGAGATTCGCAACCGGCCGAGCCATCGGCCGGCGAGCATCCAACGATCGCCCGCTTGGCAGCGCTCGAACAGGCCGTCGTTCTCGAACGAAAGAGCGTAGCCCGTGCCTCGCTGCCCACTCTCGATCTTTTCGGCTCGCTGCAGTACCAGTTTCCCCGCACTCCAGTCGAGAGCGACGAGGCCGGCATTGCCTATGCCGCCGGCGCCACCCTCTCTTGGGATCTGTTCGACGGTGATCTGCGCAGGAGGCAACGACAGGAGCTCCAGGCGCGATCTGCGGAAATCCACGCTCTGTCGCTAGCTGCCCGCGAACAAATCGCCCGCCAGGCTGCCGACGCGAGCTACCACCGCAGAAGCGCACTGGTCGAGGAACAAGCAGCGGAGCGCAGGCTCAAGGCAGCGGAAACCTATCTTCGTGCCGCTGGCGCCGCGCTCCGGGCCGGAACAGGCACCTCGCTCGACGTGCTGCGGGCCCAGGAAGGAGTCGATAGAGCCCGGCTTGCCCAGCTCAAGGCACGCTTCGAGCTTGCGCTCGCCCGAGTCGAAGAGCTCCGTGCCGAGGGGATAGCAGCACTGCAGGCAGCCACTGGACCGGCAGCCACCGGACTGGCCGCCACGCGACCGGCGGTAACTCAATCGTCAGTCGTCCAACCGCCGGCCATTCGTTCGGTGGCCATCCAATCAGAGGAGACACGACTATGAAACGTGTTGCTGCGCTTCTTGTGGTGATCGTGCTGATTCTCTCGCTCGCCATCTACTTCAAGCTACGCGAGCAACGGCTGCAGGCCGCGCGTCCTCCAGGCGGCAGCGCGACTATCGAAGGAACCGAGATCAACGTCACCGCCCGCATTCCGGCCCGCGTTCGCGAAATCCGCGCCAAAGAGGGCGGCCAGGTCAAGGCAGGCGATGTGCTCGTCGTGCTCGATTGCACCGAACAAGAGGCGACTCTCGGCCAGGCCGAGGCGGCAGTAGCAGCCTCCCTGCTGCAGATCGAGGGTGCCAAGCTGTCCCTGGCGCGGGCGGAGAAAGGCGTCGATACTGCGAGCAGACAAGCTCGGGCAGCGCGCGCTGCCGCCCAGGCACTCCAGGCACAGAAGGAAGCGCTTGCCGTTCAGACGGCAGCAGCGCAACGAGCGTCGGCTCGCATGGAAACGGTTCATGCCGAGGGAGCGCTGTCGGAACAGGCATTCGACCGAGCCCAGACCGAGGCTGGAAGCCTGGAGAAACAGCTTTCCGCAGTGGCGGCAAACGTCCAGGGCGCGAACGCCCAGGCTGACGCAGTTGCCAATGGCGAGGACACCGCAACCATCCAGGTCCGTCTCGCTCGAATCAAGGCCGAAGCAGCGGGGAAAGAGCTGATCGCCGCCGAGGCAGCCATGACGCGGGCCGCCGCAGTGGTGGCCGAGTGCACTCTCAAAGCACCGCGGGCCGGGTACGTTCAAACCATCGTGCTCGAGCCAGGCGAGGCCGTTCTGCCGGGAGCTCGCATCCTCACCATTGTCGACGTGTCCACGGTGACAGCAACCTTCTACTTGCCCAATGCCGAGCTAGGCAAGGTAATTGTCGGCCAGTCGATGGATGTAGTGGCCGATGCCTATCCCGACCGCCGGTTCTCCGGAACCGTGAGCCACATTGCGACGACTGCGGAGTTCACCCCGCGAAACATTCAGACTCGCGGAGACCGCGACCGATTGGTCTACGCTGTCGAGGTCGAAATGGCCAACCCCGACGCCGCGCTGCGACCGGGAATGCCAGTAGAGATAACGGCGAAGGCGGCGGGGGCGGCGGGGGCGAAGACCGAGGCGAAGGCAGGGCTAGACACCAAGGCGGAGGTCGAGAGGTGAGCTCGACTACCGATCTGCCACCGACGGAATGCGGCCCGGCGCCAGAGGCGTTGATTGCCCGGCAGCTGAAGCGGCGCTTTGCCGGCACCGAGGCAGTGTCGGAGCTCTCCCTCGAGGTGAAGCAGGGCGAGCTCTACGGACTCGTCGGTCCCGACGGAGCAGGCAAGACCACCGCCCTGCGAATGATGGCCGGCGTGCTCAAGCCAGACTCCGGAGAAGTGCGAGTCTGCGGACTCTCCCTGGCAGACGGATCCCTCGAGGCTCGCGAAGCGCTGGGCTACATGCCCCAGCAATACAGCCTGTATCCGGATCTCACGGTGGCAGAGAACCTCTTTTTTTCGGACGTCTCTTTTCGCTGTCACGGAAGGAGCACGCCGAACGAGAGCAACGACTCCTACAGATGATGCGCCTCGAGCGCTTCACCGGGCGGCGCGCCGACGCGCTTTCCGGCGGTATGTACAAGAAGCTCGCCCTCGCCTGCGCCCTCCTCCACCGTCCTCGCGTGCTCGTGCTAGACGAGCCCACCAATGGCGTCGATCCGGTGAGCCGCCGCGAGCTCTGGGATCTCCTGCACGAGCTCGTTGCCGAGGGAATGGCTGTCGTGCTTGCAACTCCCTACATGGACGAGGCCGCAGCCTGTCATCGGGTGGGACTGCTCTACAAAGGCAAGATGCTCACCGAAGGACATCCTGCCGCCCTGGTTGGAGGATTCGTCCACGATACCCTTCTTGTTCGAGCACCGAACCGTCGCCACGAAATCGAGACGCTGATCGAAGGACGCGAGGAAGTGCTGGCGGTTTCTCCGCAAGGAATGGCGTTGCGGGTCGTTGTTCGCCACGATGCAGCCGCTGCCTTTCGCCGCTTTGCCAAAGACGAAGTCAGCCCGTCTTTGGAGCTCGAGCCGATCACCCCCAGCTTCGAGGATGTCTTTCTGACTCTGATGGCCGAGAAGCAAGCGAGCAGCCATGGCAGTGCTCAATGGGGAGAACAAGCATGACGAGCAGAGAGGCCCAGATCCCCAGGCACGATCACGAAAAAACAATCGAGACGCACAGTCTCACCAAACGCTTTGGCAGCTTCACCGCCGTCAACGGAGTGAGCTTCGCCGTGGAGCCAGGCGAGATCTTCGGCTATCTGGGTGCCAATGGGGCAGGCAAGAGCACGACAATTCGTATGCTCTGCGGATTGCTCGCGCCAACCGAAGGAAGCGCCCAGGTTGCCGGCCACGACATCAGCAGGGAGTCGCAGGCGGTTCGGCGCAGCATCGGCTACATGTCCCAGAGGTTTTCCCTGTACCTGGATTTGACCGTCGAGGAGAACCTCGCATTTTTTGCCGGCGCCTATGGTCTTGGCGGGAAAGCGAAGCGCAATCGAATCGAGGCGGCGCTCGAGCTGGCCGGCCTCGCCAAGCGCAGGAGTGTCCTGACCCGCGAGCTTCCAGGTGGGATTCGCCAGCGACTCGCTCTCGGCTCGGCTCTGCTCCATCAGCCCAAGGTGCTGTTCCTCGACGAGCCGACAGCGGGCGTCGATCCGGTCGCGCGCCGGAGTTTTTGGCGCGTCATCCGCATGCTCGCCACCCAGGGAACGACTCTGCTGGTGACCACCCACCACCTCGACGAGGCCGAGTACTGCGATCGCGTCGGGCTGATGGTCGACGGAAGCCTGGTCGCTCTCGACACTCCTCTGGAGCTCAAACGCCAGTACGTGTCTGGGACGCTATATGCCGTGGAAGCCGCCGGCGAAGTCCGCCGTCTGACCGAGACGCTCCGGCAGCAAGAGCTGGTGCGCCGCGTTCATC
>JAZDLZ010000202.1:0-2208 GCA_043801535.1 Pseudomonadota bacterium | reverse complement strand
TCCAGCACCTCCAGGAGCTGCCGGCTTTCGGGCGTCTTGGCGTCGAGGAAGCCTTCGACCTTGACCAGGTTGTAGGCGCTCTTGCGGATGATCTGCACACCCTTCATGGTTGTCGCTCCCCTTCTTCGCGGTGATCTAGTGTAGTGTATCCAAAGTGCTATTGATTATCGAGGACCGCCCTGGCGCGGGCCACTTTCTTCAGAATCGTCTCGGCTTTCGCCGTCCACTGGAATGACTTGGGTTCTTCATTATGCGTCTGGATGAAATCCGTGATCGCCGCGATCAGTTCCCCTACGCTTGAGAACGTCCCGCGGCGGATGCGTTTCTCCGTGATCTCGCGGAACCAGCGCTCAATGAGATTCAGCCACGAAGACGATGTCGGCGTAAAATGCACATGAAACCGCGGATGCCGCTTGAGCCATCGCTTCACGCGCGGATGCTTGTGCGTCGCATAGTTGTCGATAATCAGATGCAACTCAAGGTCTGGATCGGTCTGGCGGTCAATCTGCTCGAGAAACTTGATCCACTCCTGATGCCGATGCCGCTTCATACATGTCCCGATGATCCGCCCTTCGGCCACATTGAGGGCGGCAAAGAGCGTGGTCGTACCGTTTCGCTTGTAGTCATGCGTCATCGTGCCGCAACGCCCGCGTTTGAGCGGCAAGGTCGGCTGGGTGCGATCCAGCGCCTGAATCTGGCTCTTCTCGTCCACGGACAGCACCAGCGCGTGTTCCGGCGGGTTCAGATACAGGCCGACGACGTCAATCAGCTTCTGCGCGAAGTGCGGATCGTTGCTGATCTTGAACGTCCGCACCAGATGGGGCTTGAGCTGATTGGCCTTCCAGACGCGCTGGACCGTCATGTGGCTGACGCCAAGCGTTCTGGCAAGGCTGCGCGTGCTCCAATGGGTTTGGCTCTTCGGCGTCTGGCGGGTCGTGGTTTCGACAATCTCATGGGCTTTCGCCTGCCGGACGCAGGCAGGCCTTCCAGACCGGGGCGCATCGTGGAGGATGCCATCGAGTCGGAGCGAGGCAAAACGGTTGCGCCACTTGGACACGCGCAGGGAAGAACACGTCAACTCGGCGGCGATGTCGTCATTCGACATTCCGGTCGCTGCGGCCAGGACGATTTTGGCGCGCGTCTTGAGATCATCGGGAGTCTTTGTTGCGCGCACCCATTGGTGGAGCATGGTGTTTTCATCCGGGGTCAGGACGATGGTGACGGCTTTTCGCATGGGAAATCCTCCTGCGCAAAGCATACACGATCAAGAATTAATAATCAATAGAACTTTAGTTACATTACACTAGAAGAAGGTCAGGTAGCGGTCGATCTCCCACTGCGAGACCTGGCGGTGGTACTCCTTCCACTCGTCCTGCTTGAGCTTGATCAGTTCGTCGGCGATCGGGCCCAAGGCGCGTTTGACGACCTCGTCCTGTTCGAACTCCTCCACCGCCTCGATCAGCGTCTGCGGCAGGATCTTCAGCTCCCCGCGCTTGGCCTGCGGATCGTAGAGGTTGCGTCCCAGCATCGGCTCGCCCGGGTCGATCTGGTTTTCCAGCCCGTCCATGCCCGCGGCCAGGTAGGCGGCGAAGGCCAGGTAGGGGTTGTTGGCCGCCGAAAAGGAGCGGTCCTCGAACCGGCCCGGCCCGGGGCAGCGCAGCATCTGGGTGCGGTTGTTGTCGCCGTAGCTGATCGAGGCCGGGGTCCAGGTGAATCCGGAGCGGTTGCCGGTCAGGGCGCTGCCGACCTGCAGGCGCTTGTAGCAGTTCACGGTCGGGTTGGTCACCAGGCTCAGGGCCCGGGCGTGCTTGATCACGCCGCCGATGAAGTGATAGGCGAACTTGTCCTGCCCCAGGCCGCGCGGGTCTTCGGCCTTGGCCGCAAAGACGTTCTTCCCCTCCAGGTTGGCGACGCTGAAGTGCAGGTGCGCGCCCGAGCCGGTCCGGTCGCCGAAGGGCTTGGGCATGAAGGTGGCGATGCAGCCGTGCTTGAGGGCCAGGTTGGAGATCATCATCTTGATGAAGGTGTGCCGGTCGGCGGTGGTCAGGGCGTCGGAGTAGTCGTAGTTGATCTCGTACTGGCCGTTGGCGTCCTCGTGGTCGGTCTGGTAGTTGCCCCAGCCGAGGGTTAGCAGGCACTCGTTGATCTCGGTCAGCACGGGCAGCATCTGGCTGATGCCCTCGTAGTCGTAGCAGGCCTTGCCGAGGG
>JAZDLZ010000185.1:0-6423 GCA_043801535.1 Pseudomonadota bacterium | reverse complement strand
GTCACGGGGCGCGAACTCGAGGTAATAACGTTTTGGGTTATCGCGGCGCGCGAACGCTTGTGTGGGGTTGGTGGGGGGGGTGGTGGTGGTGGCGGCGGCGGTGGCGGTGGCGGTTGGAGAGGCGGTGGCGGCGGCGGTGGTGGTGGCGGCCGAGATCGAGATCGCTCGGGTGGTGGTGGTCGAGGAGGAAGACGCTGGTAGCATGTCTTCTACTTGCACCTCGGCTATCCGCTGAGTTGCAGCGAGCAACGTTCTAGGCAGCGAAGCAACGATCGTCCGTCCCCTTGCGGGCCCGTTTTGGACACGAGAGAAGAAGCAATTCCTTTGTTCTTCTCCCGGTGACAAGCCCAAGGAGTCTAGGTGTGTCTCCGCCATATTCGACAAGCACTCCTCCACTGGTGACCGAAGGCGCCCGCGTAACGGTATCGCGGGAGGGGATGCGCCGACGCGCGGGCGTTGTCGTTTCGGTTCGTCTCGAGCCGTATCTCAAGACGTACGCCGTGCGATGTGACGACGGTGAGTTGCTCTACGCCTCACGGCACGAGGTTAGCCCGGAAGGCAGCCCGTCTGAAGGTACCTAGCATCAAGGGAGGAGGGGTTGCATGGGATTCACCGGCAAACCTAGCATCATGAAGCGCCAGAAGGAGCTCGCCCGCCGCGAAAAACAAAAGGAAAAGGCCGAGCGGCGAGCAAACCGCCAGACGGGACGAAAAGACCGGCCGGGTTCCGAAGGCGAAGATCCAGACATTGCCGGTATTGTTCCTGGTCCTCAGCCAAACAGCGGTCCCGACGACGAAGAAGACCAGGCCTAACAACCGAGCAGTGTTTTGAACGCGAGCGAGTTTCGCAGGCCGACGGAAAGGCACCTCACGATTCGACGTGGACAACCACGTCCATGGAGTTCCGTGCGTGTCGATCCGCGGAGCCGAGGACTGTTTGAGCGAGCGGGCAAAACACTGCTCGTCGAAAAGCTGCCCGCGCCCCCGACCACCGAGGCGACTTAAGTGACTGGCATTGGGCCTAACAACTGCCAGCGCGACGCAAATCGCAGTAGGCCAATGTTCCTCCCACCGTTGCCAATGGCAAGAGTAGGAGATTGAGACCCGGAACTGCGAGCAGCGCCATCACCGCCAGTCCAAAACCGAGTGACAGCCACCGGTTTTCCCAAATCACCGACCATCGTCGACGGTACGACACCAGGCGTCGAGCCGCAGCCATCCCTATTGACTCGTGGGCGAGCACCAGGGAGCCGAGAAACACGCTTGCCGCTCCGCCGAGAGCCCAACCCACTCCCGGTATTGCCCCAGCCAGCGCAATGACCAGGTGAGCTACCGCCAGTAGCGCGGTGCCCCGCAATAGATCGCCGACTGCCACCAGCATGCTGCGACCGAGATAGCCCAGGCTCAAAGGCATCTCGGGGGTGCCCAAGGCAATCGACTCCACCTTCTCCGACAGCAAATCGAGGAATGGGCTTGCGATAGCTCGGCCGAGCACTAGCACTGCCAATGCGCTTGCCACGAATACTAGTAGGCAGGCGACAACCATTGCCAACCAACCAAGTGCAACGACGAGACTCTGCAAATAGAACCACGTGGATAGGCTGGCAAGCCAATCAACGAGGCAAGAAATCTTGGGAATCAACCAGAATACGGCCACGCCAAATACCAGCGCCAGGACCGCGATATTGACGGCCAGCGGAACCGCAGCGATCGACCATAGTCGATGGCGGCGCATGAATCGAATGGCATCGAACGGATACCGCAAACCACGCAGCACATCAGTGCCGGCTTTCCCTGTTGGCGATCGCATTGGTGCTAGTGTCCCTTCATTCCTTCGTTCGCCAAGTCGCCGTCGCAGAATAACTTGAACATGATTCCCGGCGGCGACTAGCGGTGCGGGTGTCTTGGGCGTCTTGGCGGTTTGCCTGCCCGGGTTCGCAGCGATCGCAATGGAGCTCTTTCGAGCACGACAGGAATGACCATTCCCTCGGTAACGATCTCCATGTGCCCATACTGGGACTTGAGCTCCAATAGCCGGGCATTGCGCTGAGATCTACCAAGATCGCTCAGGCGCCGCGGCACGCGATCAACCTGCCTGGCATACCGCAGCCTCCTCACGAACGGAGTAGACCAACGCTTTGTGCTCTTGGTAACGAGGGTCAAACGCCGACGGTGGCGGTCATGGCCGGGATTGCAGTGGTCAGGGTCACGGTCGTGTTGCGGGCGATGGCGTTGCTGATGTTGGCGATGCTGTTTGACTTGATGCTGATTCGGGGTCGAGCTCAGGTTTGCATTTGCATTGGCGTTGGCGTTGGCGTTCGTATCGAGGACGTCCGCGGAACAAGACCCGTCCTCGGTGCGCTCGAGCCAGCGACGGAAGTCATCCTCGTTGCCGTACAATGCATCGAGCAGGATGATATCGTCGAGTTGCTCGTGCTCGAGCCACAGCACAATCTGACGATAGGCACCGCTGTGTCCCATCACAACCAAGGCGCCATTTGGCCGGCGCAGTCCAGTTGTCGCCAACGCCTCATCGACGAGGTCATCAAGGGATGGCCAGAAGGGTTGCTCGACTGCCGAAGCAGGAGCCTCGGGAACAATGAAAAGCGCATTGCGCCGGGAAGCAGCGAACTGCCTGGCCAGCTTGTGGTCGGTCCACGCTCCGTCGGTATCGGTGTATAGCCCATGAACGTAGACAACAATGCCGGCCGTACGCGACGAGAAGCCGGGTGGACACCAGACATGTACGACTCCGCGATCGGTCTCCAGTCGCCAATGATTCCCGCCGAGCATGACGTCCTTGGCAACCGGCGCCTGGCCTTCCGCAGACGGCGGCGGACAGACAATGGCGACGACTGCTGCGGCAACGGCTACGAGAAAGGGCGCACGAATGCTCGCCGCTGCCTTCGAACGCTGACCGCTATTGCTTCCCGCCGGCATTCGACTGCCGAGTCTCGGGGTTGCCGCCAGTGTCGGAACGGCTACCAGAGGCCGAGGCTTGTGATCTTCTCGTCACGAGCATGTGCGGGTTCCCGATCACGTCTGGGTAGCCAAACATGAAGGGCATTTCTGTCTTGGAATTGGCTCTCCATAGACGGCGGAACTGTTCGGTCTGCCATTTTCCAGCGGGAAGAAACGGACCATTGAACGCACCGTAGGTGTCCTGCTCGAATCCGGCCGTCTTTGCCCACACCGGTGGAATGCCAGTCGAATCGGAAACCATCCATTCCATGTTGGCTAGCAAGTACTCGCGCACCGTGGAAAACTCGCCCCACCACAGCAAGTAGCTGGCAGCTTTGGTCATGGCAGCGACGCGTCCTCTTCTCTCCAGGTAGCGAACCACCGAGGGATCCTTCTCGAGATGAACGTTGTCGAGATTGGCGGCGATATGGCGAAGAACCCTCACCGGCGTCCCATCCGGCGCTCCTCTGAGGCGGAATGCCATCTCGACGTTGTTGAACCTAGCCCTGGCTGCCTTGATGCGTTCCTTGCTGCCGGCTGCGAGACCGCTATCGCCAACGCCGCTCGCAGCGTGGCCTTTCAATGCCTCGCCGGAGTTGTCGATGTCGTTACCGGCGGCTGCATCGTCGTCGGGAATGTCCAAATAGGCGATCGAGCCATCCGGCTCGAGCCCGAAATACCGCAGCGACACTGGCTCGTAGCCGTGAACAACCAATGCCGCCATCGTGAAGACAAGCTCGCCAGGCAAATCACCACGAGCGACCAGTGACAAGTTGGTGGTCTTGGAATGATTCACCGCAAAAAAACGACTCAGGTTCTCGCGATTGATCGCCAGGCTCCGCTCCAATCTCGCTCGCTTGATTCTCTCGATGGAGCGAACATCGCCGGCTGGTTCGAGTGAGAGAGTGGTGAGCTCAGTCGCATCCGGGAAGGTAGTGAGCGCGACCATCAGGTCGCCACCGCCAAACGGATACACGACGACTCTTGGGACGGTTGCAGGCACGATCTTGGCCAGATACTGCGCTGCCACTCTCAGCCAACGCTGGCGAAAACGCTCCATCTTCTGCCCCAGGATTCGACAGTGATTGGCCACTACTCGGGAATCGAAACCCTCGGGGACGGGATCGTCTCCGCCGCAGGCTGCAACCTGGTAGAGAAGCCGTGCCCATCGAACGAAGTCCCTCCCTTCGCGAGTGGCACTTTTCCCGACGAGCCCCGCCTGCCCTGGATTCTCCGCACCGTTCGTGGCGATAGGCGCGGTCGGTGCGCCACCACTGGCGTCCGCTGCTGGGATGGCTGGAGCACGAGGAGTGCTGCCGACTCCTTTGCCCTCGGAGGAGTGCTGGTAATCGGCAGTGGCCGCCTGCAAGACAAGCTCATCGGAGCACGCAGCCAAGAGCAAAGAAAGGAACGCGTTGGCAAAAAACAAGCGACCCATGGCGAGGAACCTAGCGGAAGGCTGCCGTCCGGGCAAGGAGGCTGCATTGCCTGCCCATTGCCCCCGAAGCACGAAGCACCTGTTTGGTTCCGGCCTTGCCGGCTTGGGCATATGATGCGGAAGTGAGCCTCGCTCCAATCGAACCTTCGTCACTCACCCACGGTCGCGATCCGGATCTTCGCCGGACAACCGAGCTCGCTCTGGATCCCGATTCGTCCTCTCCCCACCAGCCGAATACGCCGGGACCTCGCGAAGCCGGACGATTCGGGCTCTGGTCTGGCATCGGCTTGGTGATCGCCAATACGATCGGCGTCGGCGTGCTGACGTCGAACGGCTACATGGCCGTGTCCATGACTCCCGATCTCATCTTCCTCGTCTGGGTAATCCAGGGAGTCGTGGCCATCCTCGGAGCTCGTGCCTACGCCGGTATTGCCGCCATTGTGCCTTCCTCTGGCGGAGAATACCGGTATCTCTCGGATCTGCTTCATCCGAGCCTCGGCTGCCTGGCAGGCTGGACGTCCCTGCTGATTGGTTTTGCTGCTCCCATTGCGGCGAACGCCTACGCGGCAGGTCTGTTTCTTCAGATGGTCTCGCCAGCGACCTTTGCCAACGCCCGAATCACCGGCGCAGCCATCATCGTCATCTTGACGTTGCTGCAAGCGACCAACTTGCGGGCCTCCAAGCTTGGCCAAGACTCACTGGCTATTCTGAAGGCCATTCTCTTTGGGACGTTCGTGATCGTCGGTTTCGTGCTGGGGACGAATCGCTGGCCAGCGCCTCTTGCGGAGGCCAGCCCTTCCTTCCCGACGACGGCGTTTGCCTTGAACCTCTTCTACGCAGCGTACGCCTATAGCGGCTGGAACGCTGCCATCTATGCCGCCGGCGAATTCAAGGATCCTCGTCGTACTGTCCCGCGAGCCATGACGATTGGCTCGGTGCTAGTAACTCTCGCCTATCTCGCCATCACCTGGGTCTTTGTCGCCAATCTCTCGGGCACCGACATGAAAGGCTGGGACGAGCACAAGGCTACAGTCGCCCACTTGATCGTGCGCAAGCTCATTGGACCAACAGCTGCCTCGACAGTTTCGCTCGGTATCGTGGTGGTGCTCGTTTCGGCGATGAGCGCCATGATGCTCCTTGGACCTCGAGTAAACGCCGCCATGGCTCGTGACGGATTCCTACCCCGCATTCTTGGAGGCCGCAAAGATCTTCCGCCGTTTGGCGCAGTGCTCCTTCAGGGCGTTCTCGCCTTGGCGCTCCTCTGCACTCACTCATTCGAGATGCTCATGGCTAACATCGGCGTCGTGCTAACGTTCTCCTCGGCGCTCACTGTCCTCGCCCTCTTTCGCCTGCGACTTGGCTATCGCCACTACCCCCGTCCTGGATTGGGCGCAATCACCGCCGGCGGCGGCTTCGTCATTGCCGCCGCCTGGTCTCTTTTCATGGCCTTTAGCCAAAAGCCGCAGACAATCCTCTGGGTTGCCAGCATCTGCGCAATCAGTGCCGGCGGCTACTATGCCACCAAGAAGTGGGCTCCGAAATCACCGTAAAGTTATTTTGCGACGGCGACGTAGCTCACCCGTTGGACTCGCTCATTCGCTGGCGAACGTATGCGGCGAAGCTGGGATAGCGAGAAGCTCTCCGGGCAAAAAGCCCCCACCTGGATCTCGCACCGCGGTTCGTTCGAGCGTACCAGGTAAACATTGGAGGCGTGCCGCCATGGCATTCATCAAGGCGAAGAAAGGCCAATGGTTCTCCGAGCTCGATGAGACTGTCCAGGACGACTCGCCACAGCCGGGCAAGAAACCCGAGCCATCGCTGATGGTGTAGTAGCAGGCTGCTTACGGTCATTGTTGACCTCCGTGGATTTCTCCCTCGTGCTGACCTCCTCCATTGGCCTACGCACTGGCCATGGATCGGCGTGCCTGCCCGCCGTCAGTCGGAGCTGACCGCGGGTACGACGGAATCAATCCACCGCTAGACTAGACTAGGCTAGTTTGTCATCGATTCAACCAATGCACTGGA
>JAZDLZ010000184.1:0-4902 GCA_043801535.1 Pseudomonadota bacterium | reverse complement strand
CTTCTGTCGGCGACGGGCACGTGACCGGGCTGCGCGAGCATCTTGCTGCGCGGCTTCCCGAGTACATGATCCCGAATGCGATAGTGTTCCTCCAGGCGCTGCCGCTCACGCCGAGCGGCAAGGTGGATCGCAAGGCACTGCTAGCGCCGGAGTATCGGCCGGAGCAATGGCCTGGGCAATGGATAGGGCGCACGAGCGGGTACCTGGCGCCACGCGATGCGCTGGAGCTCTCGCTGGTACGAATATGGCAGGACGTGCTCGGTGCACCAGGGATCGGGGTTCTCGACAATTTCTTCGAGGCGGGCGGCCATTCGCTTCTCGCCGTGCGTCTCGTCTCGGCGATCCGCCACGAAATGGGCGTTGACCTGCCGCTCGCGGCCTTGTTCACGGCACCGGTCCTCGCCCAGCAGGCGGAGCTGCTGCGCAAGCAGGGCAGCATGCTGCCATCCAATCTCCTGGTCCCACTGCAGTCCAACGGCGCGGGTAGGCCGCTGTTCCTGGTTCACCCTGGGGGAGGCACGGTCTTTTGCTACGGGCAGCTTGTTCGCGAGCTCGGGCCTGGGCGGCCCGTGTTTGGCATTCAGGCCGCTGGGCTCGACGCGGGCACGGTTCCGCATCGCAGCTATCGGGACATGGCCGCCGCCTATGTCGAAAGAATTCGTTCTGTTCAGCCGAATGGTCCATACGAGGTTGGCGGGTTCTCTCTCGGAGGTGTCGTTGCTTTCGAAGTAGCGTGTCAACTCAGGCAGGCGCAGCAGGAGGTCAGCACCCTCTTCCTCTTGGATTCCGTTGCGCCACATCACTACCACGGCATCGAGCCCGACGATTTGAGATCGATCCTGGCATTCGCCCAGATGATGCAGGGCCTTTCTGGCGTGGATCTCTTGCGCGCTTTTGTAGAGAGCGAGCGTATCGACCCATCGGCAGGCGCCGACGCAGTGATGGCGGCCTTGTCGCCACGTTCGTCTGAGCAACGGCTCGAGCTCTTTCTCGAGTGCGGAAAAGGAACCAGCATGCTGTCGCCGTCGATGTCGATGGACGAGCTTCGCCGTCTCTACGCCGTCTTCGGCGCCATCGCTAATGGCGTGACTTGGTATCATCCCGATACGTACGAAGGACGTGTCGTCATCTTCCGGACAACCGATGATCATAGTCGGCGGTTGAACGAACGCGACATGGGCTGGTCCAGATACCTGCACGGCGAAACCGAGGTCGTCGATTTGCCCGGCGACCATTTTGCCCTGCTATCGCAGCCGGTCGTGGCCGAGCTTGGGCTGGCCATACGGCGAATCCTGGGCTGGGATGTACAGTCCGCGTCCGTTTGAGCAATGGATCGTCCGACGGCGCTTGGTCGAGGCCAAAGAGTGGTCGTTCAGTCCGTAACTGACCTGTCATAACACTCGAATTCTACGAGCTTTTTTCGATACTACTTGACTCCGCCCAGTTGTCGTGGCTAAACGCTGGCGCCTGAAGGGTTGTCTTGTCGAGCAGTAGGACGATGAATCACGTGATGGTCACCATTGACGATGCGAGCTACCCGATCCGCTTGCGAGCCACTCGGGATGCCCCCGCCACCCTGTACGTACAGGGTGGCTTGTCTCTGCGCGAGCCTGTCGTTGCCCTGGTTGGCTCGCGCGCTGCCTCTGGCAATGGGATGGCCATTGCCGAAGAGCTCGGATACGCCTTGGCCAAACGTGGTGCCCTGGTCATTTCCGGGGGTGCCGTCGGGATCGATGCCGCAGCGCATCGGGGAGCACTTGCCGCCGGCGGTCCCACGGTTGTGGTGCTGGCAACCGGGCTCGATGCACCTTATCCGGCCAGGAACCGCCCACTCTTCGAGAGGATCGTCGAGAAGGGAGGGGCTCTGCTCACCAGTTTCCAGCCCAACGTGCCGGTCCGGCGCTGGCATTTTCCGAGGAGAAACCGGATCATGGCCGGTCTTGCCGACGCAGTGGTCGTGGTCGAAGCATCGCCGTCATCGGGATCGATGTACACCGCGGTTGCCGCCCGAGAATACGGTCGAGTGCTTGGAGCGTGCCCAGGCACTCCGGGGGCCGAAGCATTGCTGGTTCAGGGTGCCGCCGTTGTCAACAGCGCCGACGACGTGCTCGGCGCCATTGCTGGCAGGCCTCGCCAGCTGGCTGTCGATCCTCCCCTGCCAGGGAGTGATGAGGAGCTCGTCCTTCCATATCTCGATCCGGTAGCTCCGCGGGACAGCGAGAACGTGGCTGCGCTCGCTGGAATCAGTGTAGTGCGTATTGCCCGGGCGATGTGCGCTCTCGAGCTGGCAGGGCTAGCTCTCTGTACACCTGGAGGGCGCTACTTGCGAACGGCGCTCGCCGATTCCCTTGCTCGATCCGCTGGCAGCGCCGGAGTCGGCAGTTGACAGCGTCTTCAAATAGGAGAAGCTCGATGGTATCTGCCGCGATGAACTGGACAGGGAGCTCGATTGGTGGTCAGCATGAGTGCTGAGATGTCCAAGGAAACAGCGCTGGTCGTTGTCGAATCACCAGCAAAAGCACGAACGATCAAGAAGTACCTGGGCCCTGCCTATGTCGTCAAGGCGTCGGTCGGCCACGTCAAGGATTTGCCAAAATCCAAGATCGGGGTCGATCTGGAGAATGGCTTTCAGCCAGAGTACGTCGTGATTCGTGGCAAGAAGAAGGTGCTGCAGGAGATCAGGAAGTCAGCCAAGGAGGCTGACAAGGTGTACCTCGCCCCGGATCCGGATCGAGAAGGAGAGGCGATTGCCTGGCATATCGCCGAAGAGATTCGTGACGTCAACACCGAAGTCTATCGAGTCCTGATCAACGAGATAACCAAGAAGGGCATTACCGAAGCCCTTCGCACGCCTGGGCGTCTCGACGTGCACAAGTTCGAGTCGCAGCAGGCACGGCGGGTGCTCGATCGGCTGGTTGGCTACAAGATCAGTCCTATCCTGTGGAGAAAAGTCAGACGCGGGCTGTCTGCCGGCAGAGTGCAGTCGGTGGCAGTGCGGATTGTCGTCGAGCGCGAACGCGAGATCCTGGCTTTCCAACCCGAGGAATACTGGACAGTAGACGCGACCTGCCGTGGACAGAATCCGCCTTCGTTCAGCGCCAGGCTTTCCAAATGGAACGGGGAAAAGGTCAATCTCGCTGCCGCAGCGCAGGTGGAGGGGATCGCCAGCGAGCTGCGACGACAGGTCGAGCTGAGCGCGGCCGGCAGTGCGCCCGGGAAAGTCGAGAGCGTCGAGCGCAAGGAAAGGCGTCGTCATCCGGCCCCGCCTTTCATCACCTCCAAGCTCCAGCAGGAGGCGGCACGCAAGCTGCGATTCAGTGCCAAGAGGACAATGGCGCTGGCGCAGCGGCTCTACGAGGGACTCGACCTGGGAGAAGAAGGACCAGTCGGTCTCATTACCTACATGCGTACCGATTCGGTCAGAGTTTCCGAGGACGCGCTGGCCGAGGCGCGGACCTATATCGGCCAGCGATTTGGCGGTGACTACCTTCCGCCCCAGCCGAACTACTACCGGAGCTCGAAGCAGGCGCAGGACGCCCACGAAGCGATTCGTCCGACCTCGATGCGTTTCGATCCCGAGACAGTCAGACGGCTGCTGCTCGGTCCGGCTGCCGCAAAGCGCAAGGACGGGGAGTCGGCAGATCGTGCTGGCGAACGCACCGGAGCTGGCCGAGAAGGTCGCGACCACGAAGACTGCTTGAAGCTCTATGCCCTCGTATGGAACAGGTTCGTTGCTTCGCAGATGACCTCGGCGCTCTACGAGCAAACCGCCGTGGAGATCGCTAGCGGTCCGGCAACTCTGCGGGCGACCGGGCAGCTACTCCGCTTCCCGGGCTACACTCGCGTCTATCTCGAATCGGAGAACGACGACGAGGCTGCCCAGAAGGCGGAGGAACAGGACCGATTGCTTCCTTTGCTCACCGAGGGTGAGCCAGTCTTTCTCGACGATGTTCGTCCGGAGCAGCACTTCACTCAGCCACCCCCTCGCTTTTCCGAGGCGTCTCTGGTCAAGGAGCTCGAGGAAAAAGGTATTGGCAGACCTTCGACGTACGCGACCATCCTGTCGACTATTCAAGAACGCGGGTACAGCGAGAAGCGCGAGGGTCGGTTCCATCCGACCGAGCTCGGCATGCTGGTCAACGATCTTCTCGTCGACGCGTTTCCCGATATTCTCAGTGTGGGCTTCACCGCCCGCATGGAGGAGGATCTGGACATGGTCGAGGAGGGGCGTGCCGATTGGGTGAAGGTCCTGACCTCGTTCTACGGCCCGTTCGAGAGCTACCTCACCCGTGCCGAGTCGACCATGCGGGACGTCAAGCGTGAGGAGATCCCGACCGAGCACAAGTGCGAGAAGTGCGGCTCGCCGATGGTCATCAAATGGGGCAGGAATGGCTCGTTTCTGGCGTGCTCCGGGTATCCGGACTGCAAGAACACCAAGGAGTTCGTCCGGAGACCAGACGGTAGCGTGGAGGTCATCGAGGAACGTACCACCGACGAGCGTTGCGAAGTCTGCGGCGCCGAGATGAAGGTGAAGCGCGGCCGCTTCGGAGAATTTCTGGCCTGCTCTCGCTCTCCGGATTGCAAGACGACCAAGCCGATTTCTCTCGGAGTATCGTGTCCGCGCTCGGGATGCGGCGGTTTCTTGACGGAGAAGCGTTCCAAGAGAGGTCGGGTCTTCTACGGCTGTTCGAGCTACGCCAAGACCAAGTGCGACTTCGTCACCTGGGATCGGCCCTACGCTGGCGAGTGTCCCCAGTGCGGTGGAGCTGCTCTCGCCCGTCGTGAGACCAAACGCGGCTTGACCATTCGCTGCCTTGCCGAAGGCTGCGGCTACATTCAATCCGAGACCGATGCATCAGAGGAGGATGCCAGCCAGTAGAGAACCCTAAAACGGCGATAGTG
>JAZDLZ010000183.1:0-3104 GCA_043801535.1 Pseudomonadota bacterium | reverse complement strand
CTGAACATAGGGATCGAAGCTGCCTGAGCGTTGAAGATGGATGCGGGCATCGGCAGTTAGCCCGACCAGCGCCAGCCGCTGCGGCGACCAGGTCGCTTCCACGTCACCGGTCACGCCGTCCACTTCTTCGACGTAAACTTGGGCATCGTGGAAACTGGTCAGAATGCCCGCTTCCAGAGAAAGCCTGTCGCTTACCTGAAGCCCCGCAAATAGCGAAAAACCGGATCCCGTGCCCAAGAGATCAACAGACCCGGTCGCGACCGATTCGTGTACTTGATGAAAGATCCTGGTCCCGACCAGACCTGCGCCGCCATAGAGGCGACCCATTGGAACCACAGCCAGCGAATACCCGGGCGCGCGAGGGTGGTGATGCCAAGGCCGGGGATACACCCTGCCGCAGCAACGAGCGCTCGCTGTCTGTGGCAGCAATAGCACTGCGACCGCGAGTAGGCAGGAGGCAACCACGGCAACAGCACGAGCATTTGCCACGAACCAGCAAACGGCGACCCGACGCCATTGTCTCTGGAAGCATCGTCTGTCTTGCAGCGCCAATGCACCGAACGGCCAAGTTCTGGACGGCAGCGCGGGGTCAAGGCAACGTTCCGACATGGCAATCCCTCCGCTCGACGGAACTAGCAAACATTGTACCCCTGTTCTCGCCACAACGGTCGAACAAGCTTCGCCCTCGAGCTAGAGAGTTGCGAGTCTCGGAATCGATCCCCTTTTCATCCCCGGAGAGGATTGCAGCGCTTGCGGGATACCGGCGCTTTCGGTCGCCAATACTCCAATAATCTCGCACCCGTTGGCTCGGACTCCTGGCCTTCGACGATGTCGGATCCTTGGGCGCCCCATAGCCGACGAACATGTCCCGACACGAATACCAGGCAGGCAGGAGCTCGTCTGCTGCCATTGCCGCGAGCTCTCACTGGGAAGGACACACGGCCCGGTTTCCAGCCAACCACTGTGAATGGCCGGCTCACTGTGAACTCGTCGAGACACTCGCGAAATGGCCAGTCGCTATTGTAGAAGCTCTGCCTCCGTCAATAGCACGAGTCTGGCAGGAGTCTGGGTGGCGCCGAACACGGCCCATGTTCGTTTGTCCCCATAGCGATACTGCAGTATCAGCTCCAGTCTTCCGTTTCCGTCGAGATCGGCGATGCCAACGACGTCCAACCCTCGCCAGTCACGCGGATCGGCCCCAGGAACTATCGAAGGCACGGAAAACCGTGGGCTGCTGCAGCTCGGAGCAGTGGTTCCAATCGATACCACTTCTTCGGCCGGCGCCCGCAGCTCGTCGAGAAAAGCATTGAGCGGGAACTGCTCCTTGGCACCGTCGCGGTCGACGTCGACAACGAGAGTGTCTCCGGCGATGCAGGACTCTCCAGTCTCGAGTGGCACTGGTCCCGCCCCAAGCTCGGCTACTGCCAAGCCGCATCCTGGTCGAGTCACCGCGCATTCGGCAATTCCCTCTCCCTCACCGCACGGAAGACCGCCAGCATAGCTTCCCAAGGCAACAACAGCGTCAGTATCGAGACCAGCGTCCACTGGACCGGCCACCGTGAACACGCCGCTGCGCTGGCCGGTGCCCGAAAAAACCGCAAAGGTAGTTGCGCCGCCGCGGGCGATCAGCGCCCGGAGATCAGCAGGGTCAGCAGTCCACGATAGCGAGCGACGAGCCAAAAGAACTGCGGTTGCTGGTCTGCCCTGGGCACCGCCAAGGCACATCTCACCCACCAAGACCTGGCGAGGTCCGCCAGCATCTTGCTTTCTTGCCTCAAAACGGCTCGCCCCCTTGGAATCGAAAACCTCGGCCGGACCGAGCGGCGAAGCTTTCGGTCCACATGCCGAGAGCATGACTAGAAAAAGGATCAGCCGCCGAGGATTCCGAGCGAAACCATTGGCCGTCCAAAGCTCCCCTGCCTCGATCGAGCCAAGAGAAGACTGCGATTCGCTAGTGGCGCTCATTGCCATGCTCGCCTCATTCTTGCCGTCGACATGGTGGCGAATGATAGCACGTAGTGGCGCCGGTCCAATGCAGCCACCCCCAGCCACCCGCAGGGCGGCAATAACGCAGCTTGCGCCGCGCAACCAACGCTGGCGATGCCGGAGGCGCCCTTCCTCAACGAACAACGTCGCCGGAAGGGGTTCGGCGGAGCATGCGTTGTAGGGCGTCATTGGCAATACCGCGAATAACCGGATGATCGTGACCGGTGGCAACGAGCTCCAGGTATGCCCTTGCCTCCTCTCCTCCGATCGCCCCAACAGCGTCGAGTATTCGCCGCATGGTGTCCAGGTCGTCGAAGCGAGCAAGCTTCGTGACGGCACTGACCGCCCGCCGTTCGCGCAGAGACACGAGGACTCCGAGCGACCGGTCGCGCACCAACGGATCCGGTGAGCCGAGAAGCTCGATCAGACGGGGCACCGCTGCATCAATGCGCCGCTCGCGTACCACGGCAAACGCCATCGACTGCAACCCGCTGTCCTCGCTAATCAGAGCCTCGACCACCGCCGCTGTCTCGCCAATCCGCACTTTCTCCTGAGCGGCAATCCCTGCCACCGCATCACGAAGAGTGTGAAGCAAGTGTCCTCTCGCTATCTCCGCCAACGGTCGCTTTTCCTTGCGACCGCTGACGGTCTCGGTGACGAGATTCTCGGCGGGAGCTCGCTCTTCGGATCGGTCAACCCACTCGACGTTCGTCAACACCGCTGCCCTCACGATTGCCGGCCCGCCCCTGCCGTTCGAGGAACCCTCTCTTGGTACGACCAAGAGCTCGTACCTCACTCTCAGCTTCGCCTTCGCCACCGGAGCAGCGTTCTCGCCAGCCGACGAAGGCACAGGCTCGAGGAGCTGCTGCGCCGACAACCGATCCTTGACGAACGCGACAAGCTCCTCGTCCGGCGGCTTGGCTCCCGCTGCTTCTGCCCATCTTCCTTCGACTACTATCGTCGAGAAGCACGCCCGTCTGGGCATGGCCGCGTCCGCCGGCGACGCCGTCGCCGACGTAGACGCCCCCGCATCGACGTCGACGGCGCGAACCGATGGGTCGCCAGCATGCTGGGGCTTGCCGCAGCCGTAGCAGAGAAACCCTAAAACGGCGATAGTG
>JAZDLZ010000158.1:0-2484 GCA_043801535.1 Pseudomonadota bacterium | reverse complement strand
GAATGACCGAATCCACAGCCCGAGCCGGGGATGCCTAACGGTGGGACGGAGAGTCCGGCGGTTACCTCAACTATGCTATCACTGTGACTGTGGTGCTTACTGCTGGCACGGTGACGTTCTGCGCTTAAGCGGCCACCGGATCATTGACCTCGACTGCAAGGCGCAGACCCAACTGGTGAAGGACAGCGGTCAGACTGGAGAGCTGCGGATTGCCCTGGTCGGAAAGCATCCGGTACATTGACTCCCGGTTGAGTTGTGCGCCCCGCGCGAGTCGCTGCATGCCGTGTGCCTCGGCGACATCGCGCAGCGCCAGAAGGAACACTTCCGGGGAGCCGTCTTCGAGGGCGGCGGTCAAATACTCGGCGGCCTCATTCGGATCCTTGAGATCCTCGAGCAGACTTTCCTTGTAGGGACGAGATGCTTTGCTCATGATGACCGGCTCCTGTAGTCGCTCCAGAAGGATCGCGCTTGCTCAATATCCTGCGACTGGTTCCGTTTGGTGCCACCGCAGAGCAACAAGACGACACGATCGCCAGTCTGGCCGAAGTAGATGCGGTAGCCGGGGCCTTAATCGAGGCGCAACTCGTGCAAACCGCCACCGAGGGAATGGGTGTCGCCGAGGTTGCCGAGGCGCAAGCGTGTCAGGCGCACACGGACGCGAGCTGCGGCCGTTCGATCTTTCAGAGATCGCAGCCACTCGGAGAATGGCGAACGGCCATCGTCCGTCTGGTAGACCTCGACCTGCAACGGCACCGCCTCCACCATGGATCATAATGTAGCATAAAAGCGACGCAATGGCAAGAAGGACAATGGGTAGTCACCAGAACACGATCGCCAACAACCGCATGCAGCGGACGCCGCTGCGCGGCGCCGCTGATGCGGAGCGTTGGGCGGAAGCAACCGTTAGTAGGCTAAGCAATGCTTCCAGCTGCGGAGATCCGACATGACCAGTACGGTGTGGTCGCAGTGTGTGCAGGGCGCGGAGACGCTGGACTTCACGCGCGAGGCTCGCTTCTCCGACAACCGGAAAGCCGCAGTCCTTTCGGCGGCAGGCCTGATGCCTGGCATGCGTGTGCTTGAGGTGGGCTGCGGCCCAGGCGCGCTGTGCCGCAAACTTGCGCAGTGGCTCAGCGGCGAGAGTCACGTAACCGGCCTAGATCGGGACACGGGGTTCGTGCGCCATGCTCGGGCCAGGGCCAGCCAGCTCCGGCTATCGAACGTCCGATTTATCGAGGGCGATGCCCTGTCCCTGCCGTTTGACGAGGGCGCATTCGACGCCTGTCTCTCACACACCGTGCTGGAGCACGTACCGCACTTGGCGTTCCTTGAGGAGCAGCGACGTGTATGCCGTGTCGGCGGTCACGTCGCGGTGTTCCAGATCATGCCAGAAGCTGGCGTACGCACGCATTCTCCCAGTCTCCCTGGTCTGACGCCGGAAGAGACCGAGCTGCGCAAGCCGATCGACGAAGCATCGCAACGGAATGACAGGGCTCGCGGCATCGCCGCGTATCCAGTGAGTGCCGCCGATCTTCCTTTCCTGTTCGAAAGAGCCGGCCTTCAGCAGGTCAGGGTCGATGCCATCGCCTTCCCGGTCGCGATAGACAACGCCGATCTCTCCGGCGTTGAGAGGGAAGCTATCGTGCGCAGCGAAGAGGCATTGGCGCGTGAGAGTCTGGAGATCGGGCTCCGGCAAGCTGATACGCCGTTGCCACCACAGCAGGAACGGCGGCTTCGCGAACTGACGGAGTCCAGGCTGGCGGCGCGGCGGGCGGCGCTTGCCGGAGGGCAGCGTTTCTGGCAATACTCGGTGACGCTCGCACTCGCTGCTAGCGGCATCAAGTAGCGGCCATTGCCCGTTGTGCGTGACTAGCGACCCAGACGGCGCCAACGGTGCCATCGATCGCTCCGTACCGCCCAACACGCTGCACCCGACCTGCTTCGCAGGCGGGTGATGCGGAGCGTTATCGGGACCAATACACAGGCAGAAACTGACAATGAGAGGGTCACATCGGCACAGGCGCGAAATGTCCCCCCAAAACGCAATCCTCAATGGTTACTGAGCTGTTGTCACCGAACTTGGACGCGACACAGGTTGGCGCGAAAGCTGCCGGTGTCGGTCGAGCGATAGAGCTCGGCCTGGCCGTCCCTGCGGGCTTCGTTGTTACCCGAGCGGCCCTACAGCACTTCCTAGAGGCAACGGGTCTGGAGACCCGAGTGCACGCCTTTCTGAGCTCTAGAGACGATCGCGTGACCCGGACCGAGTGCTTCGCCCAGTTGGAGGCCGACGTTCTGGCAAGCGATCCTCCGGACAACCTGGTGGCGGCGCTCAGCGTGCCGGCAACAGCCCTACTCGAGCAGTCCCCATGTGGTCTGGCGGTGCGTTCCTCCGGCGTGCTGGAGGACTCCGCGACGGCCAGCTTCGCTGGGGTCTACGACAGCTTCTTGGGCGTCACATCGCTACCCGACTTCTGGGACGCCGTGCGG